>JAGQQB010000113.1 GCA_020426425.1 Planctomycetaceae bacterium
ACACAAGTCCCGCGAGCACGGCATCGCGCATCGATCCGCCACGCAGCCAGAGCGAGAATCGCCAACTCGCGAGCAACAGTACGCTGACGCTCGCGATATCCGGCGTGATCAATGCCGCGTAGCCAATGACGTTTGGCGAGAAGCACCATAACGCCAGCGCCACCAGACCAGACTCGGCCCCAAACTCATCGCTCACCCAGCGATACAGCACCCAGCCACCGAGCAACGCAAACGGCAGGCAGGCCCAGCGGGCGAGCATCATCAACCACCACGCTCGTCGCCCATTCGCCTTGATGAACGCCCCGCCGAGTGCCCATTCACGTCGCGGCCCCAACCGCACATCCTCCAGCGGACGCCAGTCAACCTCATGCTCAGCCACCCGCACCGGCAATGCCGCGACCGCTTTTACGAGTGGAGGATTCACACAATAAACATCCGTCCGCCCCAACTCCCAAATCGCCAACCCAGCCGGCAAATGCGCCACTTCATCCTGCGTCGGCGTCATCCGGTAGGCAATCCAGCCGACGAGGAGGGCGTGCGTGAGGAGCAGGCCGGCTGGTAACCACCGCAGTCGTGGGCCATCTGCCTGCCTCTGCCCATGATCACGCGTCATGCTCACCTCGCCCGTTGTTTCCTTCACGCCTCTGTCCCGCGCAGATGCATGACCACCATTTTCTCTTCGGTCATTTCGCGGAGGGCGTACTTCGGTCCCTCCTTGCCCATGCCACTGTGATTCAGTCCGCCATACGGCATAAAGTCGGCCCGCCATTGGCTCGACCAGTTGATGTGAATGTTGCCGCTGTTGACTTCGCGAGCGAAGGTCATTGCCCGTTCAATGTCCCGGGTAAAAATCCCAGCCGACAATCCGTACGTCGTCGCGTTGGCGAGCTTGATGGCCTCATGAATGTTGTCGAACCGGGTGATCGCGACCGCCGGGCCGAAGAGTTCATCACAGCTAACCCGCTGACCCGGCGACACATTGTCGAGAATCGTCGGTTGATAAATGCTGCCAGAACGTTGTCCGCCAGTAACGATCTTTGCGCCGCTGGCCACTGCATCGTTCACCCATTGTTCCACGCGTGCAGCATCGCCTTCGCGTACCATGGGGCCGACCTTGGTCGCCGGATCAAACTGGTCGCCGGTGGTCAGCGCTGCCACACGCGGACGAAGCGCGTCCAGGAAATCGGCGGAGATCTTTGAGTTAGTCAGAATACGCTGCGCCGAAATACAGACCTGTCCCGCATTCGCGTACCCCGCGATTGCAATCGCCTGGGCCGCGAGATCGAGGTCGGCATCGTCCATCAGAATGACCGGGCTGTTGCTCCCGAGTTCCATGGTCACCCGTTTCATCCCGGCCATGCGGCAGATCTGTTCGCCGACTTCGAACGAACCGGTGAAGCTGATCTTCCGCACACGCGGATCTTCACAGATGGCTTTCCCGAGCGTCCGTCCGGAGCCAGTTAGACACGCGATCGCATTCGGTGGCATGCCCGCTTCCAGCAGAATCTCCACCAGCAGCAGTGCCGAGAGTGGCGTTTCACTCGCCGGTTTGATCAGCACCGCATTGCCGCCCGCGATGGCTGGCCCGACTTTATGCGTCACCAGGTTGAACGGGAAGTTGAACGGCGTAATCGCCGCGACGATGCCGCATGGCACACGCAGCGTGAATCCAATTTTCCCCGCACCAGCCGGGACGCTGTCGAGTGGAATCATCTCGCCGGTCAGGCGGCGAGCTTCCTCGGCGGAGATCTCCAGGACGTCGGCCCCACGTTGTGCCTCAATGCGGGCTTCAGCGAGAATCTTCCCTTCCTCGGCACTGATGATTTTGGCGATCTCCTCCGCCCGTTCGCGTGACAGGACGGTGGCGCGATCGAGGATCTGGGCGCGTTCGAACGCTGACAGCTTCGCCATCTGTTTCGAACCGGACTGCAGCACTCCAATGGCTGTGTCGACATCGCCAGGCGTACCGACCGGGACAGTGTCAATGACGTCTCCCTGATAAGGGTTCGTCACCTGCAACACCTCGTCGCGATCGACCCATTCACCACCACAGAACATCCGCATGCTGATCAACTCCGATGACCGTTCACTGATTCGACTTCCGACCAAGAGTCTACCGCACTGATGACGCGTCGCCGAGCGTAGGTCGACTGGGGATGCAGCTGATCCTGATCGTTCTCCCGTCCACTTTGATCGAACCAGAGGGCTTACGTCCCGTTGAACAAGAAAACCCGAAGCGTTAGCGAGGGATCAATGGCACGTGAAAATGTCCCTCGCTGACGCTTCGGGTTACCTATCGTCTGGCATTTCAACAGGCTCCTGACACCCACTTCTCGCCTGCTCGGCCGTATCGCGACTCCTAAAGCTCAACGCCTCTGCTGGAGTCCCGTGGCCGCCGCTGCTACACTCCGCGATTCGTCCGGCGGAGGTCCGGTCGGCGTTGACTTTGCTGGTATTGACGAATGCAGATCCGACTTCTCAAGTCCAAACTCCATATGGCCACCGTGACCCACACGGAACTGGAGTATCATGGAAGTATCACGATCGATCGCGACCTGATGGACGCGGTCGGACTACTGCCCTATGAACAGGTGCTGGTCGCCAACTGCAACAACGGTACGCGGGGAGAGACCTACGTCATTGAAGGGAAACGGGGCAGTGGCGTGATCCAAATGAATGGCGCCCTCGCCCGCATGGCCCAGCCGCGCGACCGGATGATTGTGATGTCCTTCGCCTTCGTCACGCGGACGGAAGCAGGGCGGCATCATCCGCAGGTGGCGATCCTCAACGAACAGAATCAAATTGTCGAACAATGGACCGCTGACATCGAGTAAGCCTCAGTCGGTCCGCAACTCAAATTCGAAGCTGGAACTTTGTCGTCATGGCTGCGTACAACAAATTCGATCCCCGCGTCGATTCCCTGGTAGTCGAGTCCCGCACCGTCTGGTCGCCGGAAGTGGCCGACTTGAGCACTGAAGAGCGGGCTGTCATCGCCAGAGCGATCCACGCGCAGGCGAATCTCGCGAGTCAGATCGAGTACGAACGAGCACACACCGGCTTCACACGCACCATCACGGTGACTGCCGCCGATATTGAGCGAATTTACCAACAGAGCGTCGCTGGCGGCTGAGTGAGCGGCGGGTTGTTGGCGACTAGCGGACCTGCGCTGTCCCGCTGCCAATCTGCCTACAGCGAATGGCTTCGCGAGGGTGCGAATTGCCCTAGAGAATCCTGCCGTTCACGCCACGAGGAACAATTCATCCGTTCAGTTCCCCGCCACGAGTGGAGCCAGGAATGACCTCCCAGCACCTTCAACGTGCAGCCCACCGCTGGGAGTACCAAAGGGTGCTATTCGCCGTAGTGCTGCTGTGCTTCTCCGGTTCTCTGGCAGCGAGTGAACAGCTGCCCACCGCGCCGGTCCCAGTTGAGCCGGGATTCCATGACTGTATCTACCACGACGATGCAGGCGAACATCGCTACTCGCTGTTCGTGCCCCGCAATCCCAATCGCGAACCACGACCAGTCGTCCTGTTTTTGCATGGGGCGGGCGAGAAGGGGATCGACGGGCGACGTCCAGTCACCGTTGGTTTCGGTCCTGCACTCGAGCGGTTCCCCGAGTTCCCGGCGTTCGTCGTGTTCCCGCAGTGTGAAGATCTGGATGGTCGCCATCTGCTCGGCTGGCGGGCTGATCGCGCCGACGCGCAGCGCGCGATCCGCATCCTGGATCAGGTGCTGGACGAGTATCCCATCGACCGCTCCCAGCAAGCACTGTGCGGTTGGTCGATGGGGGGCTTTGGAGCCTGGAGTCTGACGCTCGCCAATCCACAGCGCTGGTCCAGAAGCCTCATCCTGGCTGGCGGGGGCGCCCCTGATCACGCCAAGTCATTGCACCCCAAGCTCCCACCGATCTGGCAAATCCATGGAGCGACTGATTCACTTGTCCCCACTGACCGAGCAACGGAGATGTTCACCGCAAGTGGTGGTCCCTCATCCCAGCATCGGCTCGATGTGCTTCCCGGAATTGGTCACGACATCTGGCGTTGGGCACTCGGGAACGAACAGGTCATGCGCTGGCTCATCACCGACGAGCCGCTTCCGTCCCAAATCGACCTGTTAGCGACCGAGCCATTGCCGCCAAAAGGGTCAGTCGAACTGGCTGGTCCGTTTCAACCACACGTCGTCATCCCGCAGAGCGCAGCACTGCGACTGGGAAATGATGCGCTGCGTGAGTTGGCCGCTGGTATCCCTGCCGCCGTCTCACCCGAGGCACTGCGGGGCGAGCTGGCACCGATCCAGCGTGAGATCGACTTCCAGGGCCAGACGTACGAGATTGAACTCGACAACGCCTCGTACTCAACGGCACTCGTCGGTTGCGATCTCCACGCGATCTCCGGCGAGCGGTTCGGGGTGCGTTTCTGGTTGAAAGACCTCAAGTTGACATTCGACGAATCGCGTTTGCTGGGTGATCGGTTGTTGGCTCAAGCGGGGCCATTCACTGTCCACATTGGCCACCTGCAGCCAGTGACCGTGTCGCTGGAAGTGCGTCCTGAGGCCCGGGACGGTCGCGTTCAATTTGTGTTGCTGCGTCGCCAGTTGGAAATCCCGAACGAGAACTGGTTCATCGATCCACCGCGGCAAATCCAGAGTTTCGATGCCGATCTCCCTGAGCGGTACATCGAAACCGGATTGGTCGGCGGACTGTATCAGCGGCGGCATGATATTGAGGACCAGGTGCTTCAGGTGATCCCGGCACTGCTCGACGAATTGAGTCTGTATCTTGAGCAACGGAGCACTGGTGAATTCGCCAACAAACTCTGGCCGCTGCCGGTGCTCGCACCGGAATCGCGACTGCAACCAACCCGCATTCGCACTGATGGGCGGGGCCTGGGTGTCGAACTGCAACTCGCCGCCGCATTTGCCGATCGTCCGCCCGTCGATCAACCGCAAACGCTGCCAGCACTGACTCCGTCATTGGCGACTCTGGGAAAGGGCGAAAAACTGAAAGTCCAGGTGGCGTGGGATGTGATTGAACGATTGTCGGCACAGTACGCACAATTGGGGACAGCACATGTCCACGTGCTCGACCTGCCAGTCGCTGAGTTCCAACAATTCGCCGAGCCGACATTCGCCGCACGACTCCTGCCCGAGGGGACCGACCTGGACGAAGTGAATGTCTTGCTGCAATTGAATTCCCCCATGACGTTGCGACCCATCGGCGCTGCAACTGCGACCGAGGCGACGCTGGTCCTCGCGGCGGAACAAGTCCAGATTCGTTATCTGCGGCAAGATCCCACTGACAACGAGCAACCGCTAGCGCAATTGACTGTCGCCCTGCGGCAGCCAATACACGTTACGTGGCAGCGTGTGGCCGAGCGCGGACTCGATGTCCAACTGGATTGGTCCTCCGAGTCCGAGGTACGACTGGTCGACTCGACGGTGCAGTCACCCGACACTGCCGAAGACTGTCGTCAGCACTTTGCCAAAGCGTGGAGCGCCTGGACCGAATCGCAAACTGGACTACCACTCCAAATCCCAGATCTGGCCGTCGGCAACCATGGGCTGCATCCCGGACAACCAGGGGTCAACGCAGACTACCTGGAGATTCCGTTTCTCCCGGGCGGAGTGTCAGGGCTGTCAGATCGCCGCGGGAAGTAGTGAGTGCGGAACGAGGCATCAGACTGCGCCGCACCCCTGCCTACCTCACGCTCGAACCATCCACTGCTGTGGCTTCCTGGATCCTCAGTCCTAGATCTTCCGCTTGCGGTCGGCACCAGCGTCCATCCCAATCCTGCCGAAATTCTCCGCAGATGCGCCGTTTCGCAAAAACTGATCTTGCCAACTCTGGCGCGGTAGCCAAAATACAGGCATGCGTGTTGTGCCAAACGCAGCACAACTGGACTGAAGCCTGACAGGTTGTTGGAGCTATGGCGAGCCAACACTGCAGGGTAGTTTAGCATGAAAGGAGGTGGTCTTGTGGAATATGACTGTAGTAGCCAACGAGGTGGTGCTGTCTGACGACAGTCGGCGGGCTGTCGTCGGCAGCCACCGCAAGTCGATCGACGTTGCTTAACCGATCGACTCGGCGTTTGATCCTCTGATCAAACGCGCCTCGGGATCACCGATCCTGAAGCATACGCGCCCGGTTGACTCGCAAGAGTCAACTGGGCCTTTTTTGTTTGTATGGCTCCATTGACTGGATCGCTCCCAGCTACATTCGCACCATTGCCGCATCCGCGAATTCGTGCCTCATTTCGAGCGATCCACCATAGCCACTGCCACCGCCCGAAATTACACTCGGAAACTTCTTGTCTGCGGCAAGCGATCCTGTTTGCGCGCAGTCCCCGGTCGTGTCCTTACCCCTGCATTTCAAGAACCAGTCATGTCCTCTCCCGAACAGCAACTTCTGGATCTCAGTGCTCAGCTCCTGCAGGCAATTGACGCCGGCAATTGGGACGCATATACGAAGCTGTGCGACCCACGAATCTCCTGCTTTGAACCAGAGGCCGAAGGACATCTGGTTGTCGGGTTGCCATTCCACAAGTTCTATTTCGACCTCCCCCCAAGTGGTCGCAAGCAGCTCTCCTCAATCAGTTCGCCGCATGTGGAAGTGATTGGCGACGTTGGGCTGGTGTACTACGTGCGTCTGGTGCAGAAGACAACCGATGCGGGGCCGATTACGGTCTCGTCGAATGAAACTCGTGTCTGGAAGCGGGAAGGGGGAACCTGGCGGCACATCCATTTTCATCGCTCTCCCTGTTAGGTTTTCCGTCCAGTGCACAAGCCCCTCGGAGCACGTCCTGGTTGACACCGATGTGCCGCCAGCTGGAGTGGCGAATGCGACCCGCATCAGACATCGAAACACCAGGCGCCGCTGAAAACTCATGTCCCGGTTCAACGAAGCACCGGCTGATCTGACCGACCACATGCTGGCGGAACTTGAGGAAAAGCTGCGCTACCAGTTCTCCGACAAGCCCCTGTTACGCCGCTGCATGACGCATGCCTCTGCCGCGCCGACGCGGCTGGAGTCGAACGAGCGACTCGAATTCCTGGGGGATTCGATTCTCGGTGCGGTCGTGTGCGAAGTCCTGTTCGCACGCTTTCCGGAAAGCCCTGAGGGAGAACTGACGCGAATCAAGTCGGTCGTCGTCAGTCGGGACACCTGTGCCGAAGTGTTCGAGAGCCTCGATCTGATGCCCTACCTGATCCTCGGGCGCGGAATCACCGTGAATCGCAGCATCCCCAGGTCGGTGTTAGCGACCGTGTTCGAAGCACTCGTGGGGGGCATCGTGCTCGATGGAGGATACGAGGCGGCAAAGACATTCCTGGTCGACGTGATGGACGCGAGCATCACTGCCGCCGCTGAATCGTCCACCGGAGTTAACTTTAAGAGCCTGCTGCAACAACACACGCAAAAGCAGTTCGGCGCGACGCCCACGTACAAAGTGCAGGACGAGAAGGGTCCTGATCATTCCAAGTGCTTCTGCATCGCGGCCGTCCTGAACGAACGGATCTTTACTCCCGCTTGGGGCGCCAGCAAGAAAGCGGCAGAACAACGTGCCGCTGAGAATGCGCTCGCCGAGTTGGACGACCTCAATCCGCCCCATCCGGCGGAATGAACAACACGTCGGGTGGACGACGAGTCGGGCAACGGACTCACCGCAGTCGCAATCCCGTTGGCAGCGACTCGCCGAATAATTGGGACGATTCCTCCCCCGCCAGTTCACCCCCTTCCAAGACCAGTTTGGTCAAATGCTCTGCAGCGGCATGCTGTTCGAGCCAGCGAGCAGACTCTGTTCTCGCCGCGTCGCTCAAGTCGCGATAACGGTCGCCAGTCAAGCGGGCCAACTGCATCACCGCGAAATGCCCTGTTGAACCAACGTCTCCCTGCTTGAGTAGTCGCTGAATCCAGTCTCGGACGCGATCTGAGGGGACGACGCAGTTGAGTGGTCCGTAAAACGGAACGCGTGCTCCAATGCGACCGACGGCCCAGATCAGCGCTGAGTGAATCGTCGCGAACTCATCTTCCTGGAGCAGGGTGAGCGCCATTTCGCCGAGGTCAACCTTGAGCGATGATGGCAGCAGTTCCAGCGACCCCAGCATCCGCCACAATTCTGCGTCGGCTTGAGTCAGTCCTTTACCGCCGCGCCGTTTGTCCGCTCCACCGCTTCCTCCCTTCAGCCGACGCAGTTGATCGCGCAACCCAGAGACAACCGGCGTCGCCAGCGCTTGTTGCTGTCCGGCAGTCAGTCCTCCCGCGATGCGTCGCCAGAGTATGCGCCACTCGGCAATGCCTGTCGGGGTCGCATGTACGAGTTTTCCGTGCAACTGTTTCCAGGTTTCGTTGACGCGCCAATCATCCAGGGCGACTCCAAATCCAGGGCGCAGCGAATACCCCAACAGATTGAGCCAACGAGCTTCGTGGGCCGCGCTGCGACGACGACCTGGTTCGCACTCCATGAGAACTTCCCACACGCTGCGCAGCACTGCTGGGGGCCACTGATCCCGGGGGAGATCGAAAACGCAGGCCAGTTTGTCCGGCAGTTCCCGAGGAGTCGCATGGCCCGCGTCACCAAAGACGGCAGCCACACACTGACGCCCTTCATCCAGCGTCGCAACCTCGACCAGACCTGCCGCCTCGCCGGCGCCGGTATGTCCTTCGCGATCAGTCTGCGTCGCCCCCCGCACGTCGAACTGAATCTGCCATGTGCGATTCCCATCCACTTCGCGACACCACATTTCCAGCGTCCCGAGTTCCGTGAGCCGCGTATGCAGTTGAACGGGAACGGTGGTCACCTCGCGGGCCTTCCGCGACCGCAGCACGGTGCGAATCGGTGGCAGGAGCGTTAGTTCTTCCGGATCGGCGTCGATCTGATCGCCCGGTTGATCAGTGAGTCGAACGCTGGAATGCATCAGCGGGAATTCGACCGGAGTCGCAATGGTCAGTTCAAACACCTGCGACTCGAGCGTGACCTCTTCGCCCGCTTCCAGCCCAGCGGGGACAACGCAGAGCGCGGCAACGTGATCGTCTGCCTCACCCGAATTGCCAATACCAACGTAGTAGGTCCGCGGCAGTCCTGCCGAGATGCGGACTCCCTCGCCGCGCCGGACCAGGCCGTAGTATGCCGCGCCTTGCGCGACGGAGAGGTCGTGCCGAGAGTTTTCCAGCAGTTGCGGCTTCCAATCGGTCGTCGCTTTCGGGCGATACCAGGCGCCCAACTGTTCGAGAACTCGCTCGCGCAGCAGCGGTGAGTCGAATACGCCGCCGTTAAAGAGGACAACATCTGGTCGAATCTCCGCCTCCTCTTCATTTGCTAGCCGTACCGTAGGATGCCGACTGAGGAACTCTGCGAGATATCGAGTCACCGCCGCGTCCGCCGCGTACGGCAGGCCGAATTCCTGAAACCCAGAACGTCGCCGGGCAGGGCGGTCAGTGAACTCAACCCGTGGAAAGAACCCCGAAAGGACCAGTTCCTGAGCTTCCTCGCGCGAGACCTCCAGCTGTAGCGCCCCGCCAATCAACTTCGAACCGGCTCCCGGAATTGACAGCGTAAACGTGTCCCGAACCTCGG
>JAGQQB010000114.1 GCA_020426425.1 Planctomycetaceae bacterium
TTTGGCCATAAGCTCGTCCAGCCAACTCTTCAGTTGGTTCCCAACCTCAGTCCACTTCCCTTCGTCCAACAGTGCCTGGAATTCCTTGTCAAGTGTTGGTGGTTCGACAGGCGCCGACTGCGGACGAACCGGCGGTTTCACATCGGTCGATGGCGGCAACCCAGGAACGGCTGGACGCGATGTCGATGCCGCGGAAGGGGAAACAATCGGTGGAGTGGAGCGAACCGGCGGAGTTGTCGAGGGCGCCGCTGCGGGACCGAAATACGAAATGGCGTCCGGTAACATGTGGCTGGGGAGTTCCCAACGCGCTGTCACCAGTTCGCTGGTGGCGGACCGTGGTCGACCGAGCCGATGATTCAGTTGATTAGCCAGGTCGGCATAGAACTCAGCATCCAGGACCAACCCTTGCGGATCGTCGAGCGCACGCGTCTTCTTAACGTGTCCAATCTCCTTGCGCTGGCTATCGAGAATCTGCACGGAGATCGTGTATTTCTTGCCGGAAGGTCGGCTGGAGACTTTCAGCGCCAGATATCGATCAGCGACTGGTAGCCCCTGTTTCAGTGAATCCTTGACCGGAACAATGCTAATTCCCGGGTCGGCCAAGAGAATGCGACCCAGCCGATTCACCATGTCCGGTCCTGAATGCAGCTCCGTTTCGAGCAGACCTGGTGCCGGTGGAATGAGGGCAATCCGGAGGAGTCGTTCCGCATGCAGATGTTTCTCGTACGCATCCAGGATCGCTTGGGCCAGATCGGCTGATCGATTTCTGTTCATGGAGGCCAGAATCAGCAGATCACCCTGTGAATTCGCGACCGTGACGGTCTCTGTCCGACCATGCGACGTTGGATTCACTGTAATCTGGGCATCGAGACCGACATCACTTTTTGTTGTCCACTGCAACTTGATTTCAGGATGTCCCAGCAGGTCATGCTGCAGGCCATGTTGGAGCAGATAGACATTTGCAATCGGGTAGTTCGAATTCACCGTGACGACTTCCGCCATCACACTTGAAACCTGCACACCCAACCACAGACCGCATGCCAACGTAAACCGATTGTACATGGATACCTCGACTGACTTCGGTTGAGTAAGAGGCATGCCGAGCATGCTGACCAATCGCCCTTTGGATCGTGCTGCGTTCACGCCCAAGAGGCACCCTGCCCGTCTATCCGCACGGGCTCAAGACCCACGGCACATGAACCGAAATCGATGTTAAGTCTTCCCTGGTCCGATGTACAGGACGCAATCGGGAGATTGGAGTACGGGTCGCTGCCAGGCTCTTGCGGGCCGGTGAATGAGAAGGCGAGCATGGAGCGACGTTGGGTCGGTGATCTCTTCGAGTTTGTCCCTGCAGGAAGTTTGGCCAAACCCAGCACTCGTCGGCCAACATGCAATGCTGGGATACGCCTGCCGGCTATCTCCAGCCTACGGCGCTTTATCCTTCAGCGACTGCAGGCTGAGGCTGTTCCTAGTCCACGCGCCATTCGTGGCCGCAGGCGTTACAGGAGAAGCCGATCAGGGTCGGCGTGCCGTGGATGACGGCTCCGTTGCGGCTGATGCAGCCATCAAGCAGTTCGACCGGTTCCACCGTCATGCGACGACAGGCGGGGCAGTCGCGGTTGTCATGCTGCTGGCGTGTCCGCAGAGCAAGCAGAGTTCGCAAGTTCGGACGCGGGGTCGGTTCAGGCTCGTGTACCACACGGAATTGACTGCGTCGCTGCTGCGCCGCGTGTTCCTGAAAAGAAAGAATGTGTGGCTGGTCAATCGACTCCGGTTCCCGGAAGACGGTAAGCTGTCTCATCCATGAGCTCCACGAGGGCAGTGCGAATCCATTCCAATGCGCGCCGATTCCACGGCGAGAGCTTTAGACTAACCAGGATTCCACCGCCTCGACAACGGTGCTTTTGTCTACTAATTGCAACTTTTTCCGGTAAACGTCGTTCCTCGTCGGTCAGCAGCCTGCCTGGTTTTCCGAAACTGCCCTGCCCCTCATGAAACTCAGCTATCGGTGCCCTCAGTGCGAGCAACCCCACATCGGTCAGCAATTGGCTGATGCGAGCAGCCTCAATTGTGAGTGTGGCTGGTCGCGCACGATTCCGGCGGATTTGATGCACGATGGGCGGCCCACCCAGTGCGTTGTGTGCGGCAATGCCGATCTGTGGCGGCAGAAGAACTTTCCACAAGGCTGGGGCGTGCTGATTGTTACCATCGGGGCGATCATCAGCAGCATCTTCTACGCCTACTATCAGCCTCTGTGGGCGATGGGGACGCTGATGATCGTCGCCCTGCTCGACATGGGGCTGTACATCTGGATGCCGGATGTCCTCGTCTGCTACCGTTGCCAATCGCGGCACGCGGATGTCAGCACCGAAGGTCATCCCGACTTCAGTCACGAACTCTTCGAGAAGTATCGCCAGGAAGCCATTCGGCAACAACAGGTGGAAAGGAAGGACTAGGGCCGAACGACTCGGGCCTGGACTCCTACCCATTCGCCCCCAATCCTAGACCTTCGTCCCTAGCCCCTAGTCTCCTAACTGCATCGCCTTGGACGACCTGCAGCAGCGCATTGCCGAGGATTTGAGCGGAGTGTTCGAAGGAGAACTCCGCTTCGATGAGATTACGCGCCAAGCGTATGCCACTGATGCGAGCGTGTATCACCTGCTGCCACTGGGTGTCGCCTGCCCACGGCATGAACAGGATGTGGTCACGCTGACCAGGTATGCCGCCGAGAATTATTTGCCGTTAATCCCACGGGGAGCGGGCACGGGGTTGGCTGGGGGAGCGATCGGCCATGGTCTGGTCATTGATTTCTCGCGGCATATGCACGCGATTGAATCGATCGACGAATCGACCGTGCGAGTCCAGCCCGGTGTGGTGCGAGAGCAGCTCAATCGTCGCTTGCGGGAGTATGGTCGCTATTTCGCTCCTGATCCCTCGAACTCGCGTGTGACTACCATCGGCGGGATGATCGGCGTAGACGCAGCAGGGTCGCACGCCGTGCGGGTCGGTTCGACGCGGGACCACGTCCAACAGATGCGACTCGTCCTCGCTTCGGGCACATTGCTGGATGTCGGCATGGAGCCACTGCGGCAACCCTTTCCACAGAACGCACCCGAGGACGATCCCGAGCGTATTCGGCATCACCTTGTGCATCGGCTGGCGCATCTGTTGCAATCGCATGCGGAGCTGATCCAAACGCGCCAGCCACCGCTGCTGCGAAACTGTGCCGGATACCATGTCCGTACGCTGCTGCAGCGTGATGAAGTCAACCTGCCGCGTTTGATCGTTGGATCCGAAGGAACGCTGGCGATCTGCACTTCGGCCACGCTGCACACGTCGCCGCTGCCCGCGAATCGCGGGGCTGTCCTGCTGCTGTTTGGTACGCTCGAAGCCGCCATTCGGTCGGTGCAGGGAATCACAGAGCAGCAGCCGAGCGCGTGCGATCTACTCGATCGGCGTCTCCTGTCATTGGCGCGTGAAGCGGACGAACGGTTTGCGCAGCTGATCCCGGCATCGGCGGAAGCGGCGTTGCTCGTCGAACAGACCGGCTACAGTCAACGTCAGACAAAAGATCGACTGCAAAGCTGCATTGCGCAGGCGCGTGAATCAGACAGTTCGGTCCTGGTCGCTGGGGAGACTTATCGTCCAGAAGAAGTGGATCTGCTTTGGTCGTTGCCGTATCGCATCGTGCCACTGCTGACGAGTCTCGGTGGAGCGACTCGGCCAACACCGATCGTGGAAGATCTCGCGATTCCTCCGGAATGCCTGCGGGATTTTCTGGTCAAGGCGCAGCGTGTGTTCCAGAAGCACTGGGTCACCGCTTCGCTGTATGCCCATGCCTCGTCGGGACAGATTCACTTTCGTCCATTCCTCCGCTGGCCGTCCACCGCCGATGGGGCGGCAATCGAAGGTTTGGCCCGCGAACTGTACGAAGTGGTCTTCGCGTTTGGGGGCACCATCAGCGGAGAACATGGCGATGGCCTGTCGCGAACGTCGTTCCTGCGATCGCAATATGGACCACTGTACAGCGTGTTTAAGCAGATCAAGGATCTGTTCGACCCGCACAATCTGCTCAACCCCGGCAAGATCATCAGTGATGATCCACACCTGACAATCAAGCACTTTCGACCGCAGCCGAGTGCGGCGGCTTTGTCAGTGGAACCGCAAATTGTTCCGCTGCAGATGGTGTGGGACTCACCCACCCTGCAGGAGGCGGTTTCTCGCTGCAATGGCTGCGGCGTCTGCCGCACGCAATCGCGGCATGAACGAATGTGTCCATTCTTTCATCTCGATCCCGCCGAAGAGGCGAGCCCGCGGGCGAAGGCAAATTTGTTGCGGGGGGTGGTCACTGGGAGCGTCGATCCCCGTGAACTGTCTTCAGAACAGGCGCGTCTGGTAGCGGACACGTGTTTCAATTGCCGCCAGTGCGTGGTCGAATGTCCGGCCCAGGTCGACATCCCGGCCTTTGTCCAGGAGATCCGGGCCGGCTACGTGGATGCGAATGGTCTGTCGCGAACCGATTGGGCACTGTCGCGTGCCCATTCCTTTGGACGTCTGGGCACCGCATTCGCGCCGCTTGCCAATTGGGCACTGAACAACAGTGGGGTTCGCTGGTTGCTGGAGCGGTTCATCGGCATCGCACGACAACGGCGTCTCCCACAGTTTGCCCGACGAACATTTCTGAACTCGGTCCGTCACACTCTGTCCGATCGACGGCGCATCACCGAAGGGAAGAAACCGGTCGTGCTGTTTGTTGACCATTTTGTGAACTTTCATGATCCTGAACTCGGGTTCGCTTTGGTGGCGGTGCTCGAACACCATGGGATCAACGTATACGTGCCTCAGGAGCAGACGGCGTCCGGCATGGCGATGCTCACGGCGGGCGACCTTGAAGCGGCCCGGGAATTGGCGCAGATCAACTTGCGAACTCTCGGCGAACTCGCCCGCGAAGGAATGACGATTCTGTGTACGGAGCCAACTTCGGTGGTTTGCCTGAAGCAGGACTATCCCCGACTGCTCGCTCATCCGGATATGGAATCGCTGGTGGCTCAAGTGACCGAAGCCGGCGCGTTTCTGGAGCAACTGCGGCAACGGGACGAACTCAAGACCGATTTCATCCCGCTGGATCTCCGGGCTGCGTATCACACGCCGTGTCATCTCCGCTCGCTGCAGCAGGGGACACCACTCGCCAATCTGTTGGAACTCATACCGGGTTTGGATTTGCAGCGGATTGAAAAAGGGTGTTCGGGCATGGCCGGAGCTTTCGGGCTGACAGCACACAACTTTGACGCCTCCCTGCAAATTGGCGCCGCACTCATGGCCGAAATGCAGCGGCCCGATTTGCAGATCGGTACGACCGAATGCAGCGGCTGCAAACTGCAGATGGAACAACAGACAACGACCCCCACGCTGCATCCGCTCAAACTGCTGGCGCTGGCTTACGGCTATTTGCCGGAGATTCGTCAACGGATGCTGCCCAACCGCCGCATGTTGACCGTACGCTCATGACCATTACCCTGCGACTGTTCGCTCGGGCCAGTGAGCTGGTCGGACAGAGTGAACTCGAATTGGAACTCGCCGTTCAATCAACGGTCGGCAATCTGCGTGCTCAGTTGGGACGACAGTTTCCGCAGCTGGCCCCCACCCTTCCCCATTTGTTGTTCGCGGTCGATAATGACTATGTGCCCGACGCCTTCGTGCTGAATGACGGAGCAAGCGTCGTGGCGTTTCCACCGGTGAGCGGCGGATAGATTTGTGCCGTCGATCACTCCACGAGCAGGCGATGCTGAGCGAGGAACGATCAGCGAGAACTTACCCACCTCCCCATGACCGAACTGACGCACAATCCCATTGACTACACCGCGTTGACCGAACAAGTCCGTTCGGATCAAGCTGGCGCGGTCGTATTGTTCCTGGGGACAGTGCGCGAGTTGACCGGCGACCGCCAGACGATCGCACTCGACTACGATGCCTATCCGGAAATGGCGGTTGCGAAGCTGGCGGAACTGGAAGCCGAAGCGCGCGAGCAGTGGCCAGTGACCGAAATTGCCATCAGCCATCGACTGGGGCATCTGGAATTGGGTGAAGTCAGCGTCGCCGTCGCGGTGAGCGCGCCACACCGCGGACAGGCGTTCGAAGCTGGGCGATTCCTGATCGACGAACTCAAAGTTCGCGTCCCCATCTGGAAGAAAGAGAATTGGGCCGATGGGACGACCGAGTGGGTCCACCCTGGAATCGATGCACCAGCTGCGGGGGACTCAACATGAACGTACCTGCCCCCATCGCGCCTCTGGTCGATCAGTTCGGTCGCGTCCACAACAATCTGCGGATCAGCGTGACTGATCGCTGCAACATTCGCTGCTTCTATTGCATGCCGGCGGACAAGGTCCAGTTCCTGCCACGCAAGGATTTGCTCACGTTTGAAGAGATCTCCCGGTTCGTAGCAGTGATGGCCCCATTCGGCGTGAACAAGTTACGACTTACTGGCGGCGAGCCGCTGGTACGAAACGATCTACCGACCCTGGTCGCGATGCTGGTTGCGATCCCTGGCATTGAGGACATCAGCCTGACCACGAACGGTATCCTGCTGGCCGAACAGGCACAGGCGCTGTACGACGCGGGACTGCGACGGCTCAACGTCAGTCTCGATGCGCTCGACCCTCAAAAGTTTCACGAGATTACGCGACGGGAAGGTTACGAACAGGTGCTTGCCGGGATTGAAGCGGCCCGCAATGTCGGCTTTGATCCGATCAAGATCAACGCCGTTTCGATTCGCGGAATGACCGAGTCGGAGATCGTTCCATTCGGACACTTCGCTCGCGAAAGCGGTTGCGAAGTCCGCTTCATCGAATACATGCCGCTCGATGCCGACAACCGCTGGGAACGGGACAAGGTGCTGTTCGCCAGCGAGATTATCGACGTGCTGCGGCGTGAAATTGGCCCATTGAATCCCATGGGCACACAATCGCCCCATGCTCCAGCCACCGATTACGAGTTCGCCGATGGTCGCGGCAAGATCGGGGTGATTCCCTCGGTTAGTCAGCCGTTCTGCGACCAGTGCAATCGATTTCGGCTGACCGCCGATGGCAAGCTGCGCAACTGCCTGTTCAGTCTCGATGAGACCGACATCAAGCAACTGCTCCGCAGCGACGCTGGCGACAGTGTGATCGAGCAAACCGTCCGCGATTCCCTTGCCCAGAAGTGGGTGGGGCATCAGATCAATTCCGCCGACTTCGTACAACCTGGTCGCCCCATGCACTCGATCGGCGGCTGAACCAGGGGTCGGGGAGCAGGGGTCGGGGGTCAGACGGGGTTAGAGGTGAGGGGCCAAGTGTCAGTCAAAAGGCGTCACTTGGCCGGTTGTCACTTGGCCGGTTAGAGGTGAGAGATTGAGTCACGCGGGGCCAGCTTGCAAGTACGTGCGCAGCAATTCCCTGACCTCTGATCCCCGACCCCTGACACCCGACACCTGACCCCTTGTACTTCAATGGTCAATTCGATCAACTGACCGCATGAACTTCGACGACTTTGATATGGAGCGGCAACTGCATGCGATCTGGGGACAGGTGCGGATCGCGCGCGGTGTGGACTATGGACTGTTCACGTTCGGCACCTCGGATTTGCCGTACTATCTTGTTGTCGCAGCGGAAAAGGCGGGCGAACCGGTCGATGTCAGTCGCGGAGAAGTGAAAGTCACCCGGCCCATGGTGATCACGCCGTATAACGCGCAGCCGGAGTTTCGCAACTTTTTTGAAGACGATGACGAAGCAGGCATGATCAGCTTCCTGCTCGCACGCAGTGCTGGTTTCTCGCATCTGCAACTCGAACGCCGCGAAGGGCCCGCAAAGCTGGTAAGCGACAGCGTTGAGGAGATTGTCGCAAAGCTGAATCGCGAACTTGATGCGGACGACGAAGACCGCGTCGCGATTCTTACAGCGCCGCACGGACTCGGTCGATTCGCCGTCCTCAAGTACACGCTGGGACGAATCATGAAAAGCGCCCCGGACAACATCCAGGAGCTACGCGACCGAGGGTTCCTGCCGGGGGATTGAAACCGTGCCTATGATGCGGTTGCGTTGATGCCCACAATCACACTGGCGACGCATGCCGCACAATCAGTTCCTTCATCTCCCGCACCGCACGCTCCATACCAACGAGCACCGCACGGGCGATGATGGTGTGACCGATGTTCAGTTCGTGCAGGCCGCGAATCGCCGCAATCGGACCAACGTTGCGATACGTCAACCCATGGCCGACGTTCAGAATCAACCCCTGTCGCATCGCATGATTCCCTGCAGAGACCAGTGCCTGCAGTTCCCGATCTCGTGTCACCGCATCGGGCGCATCGGCATAGCAGCCGGTATGCAGTTCAACCGCTTGCACACCAAGTTCATGCGACGCATCGATCTGGTCGGCGTCAGGATCGATGAACAGACTCACTTGAATCCCCGCCGCCAGCAATCGGTCGACGCAGGCGCGGACCTTGTCGCGCTGACCGATCACATCGAGGCCCCCTTCGGTCGTTACTTCCTCGCGCTTCTCGGGGACGAGCGTGCATTGCGGCGGGCCAATGGCGAGAGCGATGTCTGTAATCGACTTTTCGGCGGCCATCTCCAGGTTCAGTGGCACTTGAACCGTGTCGCGGAGCAGCTTCACATCGCGATCCTGAATATGTCGACGATCTTCGCGCAGATGGACGGTGATCAAATCTGCCCCACCCAGCTCGGCCAGCGCCGCCGCCCAGACAGGATCTGGCTCTATGGTTCGCCGCGCCTGTCGAATCGTGGCGACATGATCGATGTTCACTCCCAGAATAGCCATGACGCGGTATCCTCAGTTGAGCTGACAAGATGCTCGCGGAATCTTACGTGGATGCGGACGCCATTGCCAAGAACCGCAGCGCATCGGCAGCGCGAACGCTCGGGGGGCGGCAAACGTCGAGCGCTTGCAATTCCGACACTTCTCCCCAAGATGCGGTTCACTGCCCGAAGAAATGAACCTTGAGACGCCTTCCATGACCAGCCACGCCTCCATTGCCCGAATTGGGATTGTCACGGTCTCCGACCGCGCCAGTCGCGGCGAGTACGAAGATCGGGGCGGACCAGCGCTGCTCGACTACTTTCAACAGGTTCTGACGTCCCCCTGGGAACCGGTCCCGCGCGTGATCCCCGACGACCAATTGGTCGTGGAAGCGACGCTGCGTGAGCTGAGCGATCAAGAGGGCTGCTGCTTGATCGTCACTACTGGGGGAACCGGCCCCGCTTCACGTGACATCACTCCCGAGGCAACTGAGGCGGTCTGTGGAAAACTGCTGCCGGGATTTGGAGAGTTGATGCGTCAGGTGTCGTTGCAGCACGTCCCCACTGCGATCTTGTCGCGACAGACGGCGGGCATTTGCGGCGGAGCGCTCATCATCAACTTGCCAGGTCAGCCGAAGGCGATCAAGGAATGCCTCGACGCAGTGATGCCAGCGGTCCCGTACTGCATCGATCTCATCGATG
>JAGQQB010000115.1 GCA_020426425.1 Planctomycetaceae bacterium
TCGCGAATCGCCATGGTTGCGATAGCGGCCGACGACGTACAACGCCCCATCTGGTCCCTGGATCATGTTGCCGCCACCAAACCAGAACCCGGTGCTTTGATCCTGGGCCGGGACGATGATCCTGGCGGCGGACTGGTCGACGAGTCGCTCGCACAGTCGGACGAGTTTCTCTTCCTGCTGATGCGTGAGATGCATGGTCATGTTCCGTTGTCGAATGGCAAGTTGTTCAAGCGTGCGACGCGGCGGTCGGCGTTGTTGTCGGCGCTGCTGTCGGTGCCGGAGCCTTGAGGATGGCGGCGATGACGCAGCCGGCGAGGGTCCAGCAGATGGTGACATCGAGCATCATGTCGACAATAAACTTGCTGGGAAACAGCATCCAGTTCCACAGGGCTCCGTACGAGACAAAGCTCGCGAACAGTCCCAGGCAGAACACCGTCTTCCAGCGCTGCCAGAAACTCGCGCCGGCCTGAGCCAATGGGGCGACGATGAGCACGGCGAGCAAACTGGAAATCAAATCAATGGCGAACCCCCGCCCCATGACATCTGGTCCCATCGGCGGGGAACCTGCCGCCTGATAGTAGATCGAGAAAATCGGTCCCTGTTCGTGCCGCCGCGTAAACTCATCCCAGGCGGCCTTTTGGTCCTCAGGCCGGGCATTGGGTTCATGAGCATCCGGGAAGGGATACGAGTAGGCCCCAGTTTTGGTGCCGGATTCCATCAACAGGTTGGCAACCATATCGCCGGCCGGGAGTTGCCCCAACGTGTTCGCATGCAATGGAAGCACCAGCCACGCGAGTACCCCCCAAACGTAAACCACGAAGGCTCCCGCGACGGCAGCGAGGACAATACGCATGACTAAACTCCGCGATGGGTAATTTGAACTGCGAGCGAACCGTGCCCCGCGAAAGCAGGATGGCGAAGACGGTTGCTTGAGGTTGAGAGTATCAAGCAATTGACATGTTCGAAAGCAGGGGGCGGCGATGTTGTACGATTTGCCCATCCAGATTCGACTGTGTCAGCGGACGGTGCAGATCACCGGTTCATCCCGGGCCACAATTCGACCGGGCAGACGCATGTTCGATTCGGCGCTGGTACAGGCTTACCGGGGGCAACAGCGACCGCTACGATGCCCGCTCAAACTCTCAAACGAGGAACATTTCGATGCAGGTCGTGATTACCGCCGTTGGACCTGACAACCGGGGGCTGGCAGATCCGCTCGTTCACTGGGTCACCGGGGGCGGCGCGAACATTCATGAAATCCAGATGTACGACCACGATCTCGAACAGTTGTTCGCCATGCTGCTGCGGATCGAGTGGAACGACGCGACCACCATCCCAGATTTGCGTGCCGAACTCACGAGAATCGGTCAGCAAAAGGGATTGACAGTGCGAGTGTGGTGTCGCGGTGATCGGTCGCGTCCACGTGTCGCGCTGTGTACGACGTACCGACCGGAACCAGCCAAGGCGGTGCTGGAAGGGGTTCGTTCCGGGACATTGCAGGCCGATGTTCCGGTGATGATCGGCAATCGCGATACGTGCCAACGACTCGCGCAGGAGCATGGTGTGGAGTTCGTCAACATCGGTGACGCAGCGGGCAACCCTGACAACGCCCGGCTGGTACAACTCGCGGATGAGTACGACATCGACTACATCGTGCTCGCACGCTACATGCGGGTGCTGCCTGCCCGTACCTGTTGGGAGTTCGCAGGTGGACGGATCATCAATTTGCACCATGGCCTGTTGCCTCCATTCCCCGGGTTCCGTCCGTACCACGATGCATTCAGCCATCACATGCTGACGTACGGCGCGACGATTCACTTCATCGTGCCGGAACTTGATGCGGGGAATCAGATCATTCACCAGGATGCGTTCGCCGTTTCACCAGGAACGCCGCTGGACGAGATTGTGCGAATCGGTGAGCGGGAGCATGAGCCGCGATGTTTGCACGAAGGGTTGAGGCGCGTGCTCGACCGGGAAGTGGAACTGCACTTCCATCGCGTGGTGCGACGATCCAGTGCGGTCGAGTGAACTGCCGGATAGTCGTTGATCGCTCCGCGATCAAACGCCCAAGCGACGACATCACGCTGCACCCAGACGCAGCGGTCGCCAACGCTTCGCATAGCACGGCGGTGTGATCACAAAGGTGCGTCTACTGCCATCACGGCGTTTGATCGCGGAGCGATCAACGACTATAGGTTTGCTGCTTGACGCGAGTTGTCAGTTGAGCAGCAACCGGATTCCATTGCTGACCACCTGTGCGAGCAGATCGGACCCGGCGAGCGTGAAGTGGACGTCGGCTGGCTTCTGATAGCTGCCGAGGTTCGTGATGGCGTAATAGTACAGGTCGTTGATGGGGATGCTATGTGCGTCCATTACCTGTTTGGCGACGTTGTTGTAAAGGGCGACGTCTTCCACTTTGCGACCGAGCGAACCGGGTTGGATCGGTGTCGTATTTGCCCACACGAGTTTCGCGCCGGTCGCCTGCAATTGCTGAACGATGAGTTCCAGGTTCTGACGATACTCTTCCGGCGAGTTCACCTGGGTGCCGACTGAGGGGTCGACCAACTGGTCGTTCGCGTCAAGGTATTTCAGATCGTGCAGGCCGAAGTTGAAGTGGATGACATCCCACGATTCGCTGCCGAGCCAACCAGCAAGTTGTTCGAGGCCTTTGTCCGTCGGTCCGCCGTTCGTCAGGATGCGGTGTACGTTTGCCTCGCCGATGAATGCATCGCGAACCGCCATGGTGTAGCCGATGGAAATCGAGTCGCCGATCAGCAGTACACGCGGCAGACCGGCAACATCTTCGATCGGTTGCAGGATCGCATGAAAATTGCCAAACCGCGCCTGATCAGAATGGTTCGCGGTCCCAAGCTGAGCCCAGAAACCACCGGACTCAGGGAACCAGCCAACAATGTCTTCGATCCCATCGCCGTTGAAATCACCCTGAGCGGAGGCGACATCGTAATCGCGTCCCCACTTCGCCCAGCGGTTGTCGAGGAGCATGCCCCCATCGGGTTGCGATACGTTGACGAACCACGCATTGGAGACGGTACGGCCGGCAAGATCATCGCGGCCATCGCCATTGAAGTCGCCGACACGGAACTCTTCGTATCCGGTGGTCCCCCAGCGATTGGCCCCGTACGTGGTGAAGCGGCCGTGTTGCGTGTTACGTCCAATCCACCAACGGCCAATCGCATCCTGGAGCAACGTGTCAGTGAAGCCATCGCCAGTGAAGTCGCCCACCTGGAAGTTCATCCAGCCGCCAGCAGTGTAGGGGGAGACCGGTCCGTAATAGACGTTGCGGAATTCGCTCCCTTCCGATTCGGTCACCCACCAGTGCCCGTTGGAGTGCAGATTCGCGATGTCGTCCTGACCATCGTTGTCGAAGTCGGCGACGAGGTGAGAGATGTAACCATTCGCGGAGATGCGGCGCATGTACACGACCTGAAAGCCGCTTGGGGTTGATGCGGCATAGCTCCATTCGCCAGTGGCGTTGAGTCCAGCGACATCATCGCGGCCATTGCCATCGAAGTCGCCAACAACGAGTTGATTCCAATCGAGGTCGGCGGTGAGGCCAATTTCCGCACCGGTCTGCGTTTGAATGCCAATTGCCAAATTGAGAACAAGCTGCCACTGACCATCGGCGGCGCGGCCAAGTACGTCGGGGCGGTGATCGCCGTTGAAATCCCCCTGCAGAAACGTCCAGTCGCGACTCCGCTGCCAGGTGCCCAGCACTTTCTCATTAACGAACTGCGTGCCATCGGAGTCTGCGGCAATCCACACCTGGAGATGGTCATCGTACAGCACGAGAGCTTCCGGCGAAGCGGGAGTCGTGCCGGAGAGCAATGTCCGCACTTCCAGAGATTCGGCGGTGCGGTGCCTGCCATTCGCTTGTCGTGACAAACCGCGGCGACGTGCGCGCGGTAGAAAGTCGCGAACCCAATCGGTCAGTTGACGAAACATGGTTTCAACTCAGGTCGGGTTGAAAGCCTCGTGCCTTCAACAGCGCCGGCTGGTGGGCGGAACGAATGATCGAATCATCGCGGCCCGGTCTTCGCCCCCAATCGCGGACGGGATTCGTTATGAAACCCACCATGGCGTGCGGCGCGGAGAAACGTCCATGCACTCCGCGCGCTAGAAGACCATTTGGTCGCCGGTTGTTCCAGATGTATCGGATGCAGCGACTGCAACAGGGCAGCCAATACGCGGGGAGAGCCGCACGCGCGCAAGTGGTGGTCGGAAGATTCAGAACAACCGGTACAGCTTATCAACCGCGAGGCTGACTAACCGGCAGAGCGGGCCGCTTCGTGGGCGAGGACGCCGCAGACAAGCGTGGTGAGCCGAGGTTCGGCGGCACCGGCAATCGCAATAATTTCCGGCACATTGGCCGGCTTGAGTGCGTCTGGCAGACACATATCGGTGATCACCGAGAGGCCAATCGTCCTCAATCCTGCATGGACCGCGACGATGACTTCCGGAATGGTCGACATCCCGACGACATCGGCCCCGATCTGTCGCAGGAACCGGTACTCAGCCCGGGTTTCCAGATTCGGCCCGGCCACAGCGACCATCACGCCGCGATGCGCCACGAAGTTATTCGTTCGGGCAATTTCCAGCGCGACGTTGCCCAGTTCCCGATCGTAAGGAGCGGACATATCTGGGAAACGGGGGCCGAGACGGTCATCGTTGATGCCGATCAGGGGGTTGTCCCCCATCAGGTTGATCTGATCGTCGATGACCATGATGTCGCCGCAGGCGTAGTTGGGGTTCATGCCGCCAACGGCGTTGGAGACGACCATCAACTGGGCACCCAGTGCCTTGAAGACGCGGACCGGCAACGTAATCTGCTTGAGGGGGTAGCCCTCATACATATGGAAGCGGCCTTCCATCGCCAGCACGGGCAGACCTTCCAGCAGACCACAGACCAGCCGACCACGATGACTGGTGGCAGTCGACTTCAGGAAGTGCGGGATCTCTTCGTAGTCGAAGGTGGCCTGAATCTCGATCTTCTCGACGAGGCTGCCCAGCCCGGTCCCCAGGATAATGCCAGCATGCGGCACCTGATCCCAGCAGGACCGGATGAAGGTGCATGCCTCCTGAATGTGGTCGTGCAGTTCGAGCATTCGTCTGCGATCCCGTACGAGTCAGCGACGTGCGGTTGGGGCGACTACTTCAACGCCTTCGAGCAGCGCTTGCACCGAACCTTCTTGCCCTTCTTTGGAATCACGGCTTGGCACTTGGGGCACCGAGCGGTCTTGCGTGCGATTTTCGCTTTGGTGCGTGGACGGAGGACCATTGTTCTTAACTCCTGATGTGCTTTTGTCTTCTGGCGGATTGTCGAGGCGTAATCCTAACGCAAACCCAAATTACCGCAGCAGCCCCGGCGGCGGGGAAGCCGCAAAGGATAATGGGCGGAACGTTTATGTTCAATCGCACGCGAAGGCCGCCCGGACATCGGCGGCACGTTCTACCAGTTTTTCGTAACAAAGAGCATAACTGGCCCCCATCGAGAAGATGGAAACCAACGGTGCGTCCGCCGGGACCACAGTTCCCGGAGCCGGGATATCAGCAACTTGCGGAAACTGCCATGGATGAAAGACTTCCGCCCATTCTGGCGTGAATTCTGGCACCGTGACGTCGCGTGGAGCGTACACAATCGCTTTGCCGAAATAAGGGCTTTGATCCCCTCCCTGCCACTCTGGGCGCTCGCCGACAACTTGGAAGCAGCGGGCGTGATCCCACAATAGGCACTCCCCAGTCGCCCATTCGAGCAATTCCGTCGAGGCGGGATAGCGCGGATTCACTTCCGTCACCCACGGCTGTCCTCTGTCGTCGAGCAGGAAATCGATCCCGAAAATGCCCCGCAAGCCAGCTTTCCACTTGAGAATGTTCCCAATGCGGCGAATCAGATGCTCAACCACCATCTCCAGGGAAACGGGACCAATGTTGCCACACCATTGGAATCGGGCTGCTCCGAAGGCACCATCCCCCACAAGTTGCCGCGTGACTCCGACGAATTGCACGTCACCCGCCTGCGGTGCGGCGACGAAAATCGCCGAGTAAGGGGCCCCCTGAATTCGCTGCTGGAATCCGTAGGGGATATCGAGACCACCAATTGCGGAGACGGCCCGCTCAGCTTCTTCATCCCAAGGGAGAATCCCTTGGCCACCGCTGCCAGCGAGCGGACGCAGCATCCATTCCCCGTTGGCTGGCGGGGGATCATCGCTATTGCGCCACTCGCAACTTGGCGCCCGGGCGAGCTTGAGCACTTCGTTCAGCAGCAACGGATTGCGGGCATTGAGTACCTCTTCGCGCGTGTTGCCCCACAGTTGATGCTGCGTGGTTAGCTGATCGATCACCCCAATGGAGTTTTCAATCCCTCCGACGTACATCGCCGGGGCAGATGCAAATCCTCCCATGGCCGACTGCAAGCCGGCCGGATAGTCTGTCACCTGTCGGGTCGGCCCGAGTCGCCGAGTGTCGAGATCGGCAAATGCATCCAGCGAGATCGGCTGAAACCCCGCTCGCACTGCCGATGCCGCCGCCGCTCGCGCACTGGCCCCCACAATCAGCAACGACAGTTCATTCGCCGTCGGTTGCCAGTTGGAGTCCGAGGCAGGTCGTGGTTCCGGAGAAATCATGATGCAATGGATAATGGCCCAGTGAACTTGGTTACCGCTGCACAAATGACAACTCACCAGTGCGCAGGCAAACGAAGTTTAGAAACCTGCTTCATTCCTGACCACGCATTCGAACTTGTCCCCTGACGAGGGGATGCGTCTGAGAGATGACGCTCGTCCCCGACGCTGCCAGCGCCAGCGGCGATCTCTTTGAGGAATGTTGCAGGGCTCGAGGTGCGCTGAGAGCTGAGCAAGCGACGCCGCAGTGCCCTCCCCGAGCCTCGCTGGCTCGATTCGTCCCTCCGGATTCGGCTGCGCTGTGGAAGGGGAAAGACACTCGGCGGATAGACGGTCACCATGCATCAGACACGCGTCTGTCTGTCGTCAACAGCCATCTGTGATACCGCTCCATGTCGACATCAGTTAGAATTGATGTGTCCCCTGGAGTGCTTGGTTTGAGGCCGCGTTGGCTCTCGTTGTTTCGTTACTGTTGAGTTGAAAGGACTGAGTCATGTTGCGTCGTCGTGAGTTTCTGCAGTCGGCTGTGTTATTTGCCACCGTGCCAGCGATTGTCCGCGGCCAGAATTTGAATTCGAAACTGCAAATGGCGGCGATTGGTTGCGACGGAAAAGGCTGGTCAGACACGCAAGAGATGGCAGCCCATGCGGCGGTGCAGCATGTCGCCTTTTGCGATGTTGATCTCGACCGGACACAGAAGGTGCGGGAGTTGAATCCTGAGGCGCCGGTGTTTCAGGACTATCGCGAGATGCTCGACAAGCTGGGGGACAAGATCGACGCAGTGACCGTATCGACCCCGGACCATATGCACGCGAAAATCAATGCCGATGCGCTGCGGCGGAAGAAGCATATCTACTGTCAGAAGCCGCTCACCCATTCGGTCTGGGAAGCACGGCAGATGCAGACCATGTCGGCAGAGGCGGGCGTGATCACCCGTATGGGGAATCAGATTCATTCACATACCTACTATCGGTCCGCTGTGGCGACAGTGCAGTCAGGGGCGATTGGCAAGGTGCGACAGGTCCATGCCTGGTGTGCAGCGACCGGGCATGGGAAGTCTGGCTTTCTCGGTCGTCCACAACCATCGGCCCCCGTTCCTGGATCGCTGGCTTGGGATTTGTGGATCGGTGTCGCTCCGATGCGGGAGTTCGGCGCGATGCGCTGCTATCACCCCTTCGGCTGGCGGGATTTTCAGGACTTTGGAAATGGGGCGCTGGGGGATTTTGGCTGTCACATTCTCGATCCCGTCTTCACGGCCTTAAAGATCGCCACCGGCCCGAAGAACCTGACGGCGGAGCACAGCGGCATGAATGACGAAGTCTGGCCCGCCCAGACGAAAGTCCGCTATACGTTCCCCGGGACGGAGTTGACCGTTGATGGCGACCTTCCCATCAGTTGGTACGACGGAGGTTTGCTGCCGAGCGTGAAGTCCGATGTCCCGGCATCGGCGGCATTGCCTCGGAGTGGATCGTTGCTGATTGGCGAGCAGGGGACCATGATCATCCCGCACGTCGGTCCGATGCAGGTGTGGCGGGATGGCAACAAACTGCCCGACGCCGACTTCCCGGTGCAGGAGAATCTGAATCATTACCACGGCTGGGTCGATGGCTGTCTCTCCGGCCAGCAGCCGAGCGATGGCTTCGAATACGCTGGCAATCTGACCGAAGCCGTGCTGCTGGGGAACATTGGTGTCCGCTATCCTTCGCAGACGTTGCACTGGGATGCCCATGCGACGCAGATCACGAATCTTCCGGAAGCAAATCGCTGGCTCAATCGGGAGTATCGCGGCGGTTGGGAATGGGAAAAGCAGGCGTGATTGCGAAGTGGCCGCGCCATGGGAGAGCGTCGCGGGTCGAGAGTTGACAGCTCGACTTGGATCTGGAAGTCGGTCTCGCCCCGTTTTGAGCATTGCGCTACAATCAGGTCTCGTTTCGGATTCGTCCCCAGATCCTCGAACACGATGTTGCTTGAGATGTTACGACTTGTCGCGCGCTGCGTTGTCTCCACCCAGGCGTTGTCGATGGCCGCTTTGTTGGCGGTGCTGATCGGCACGGCTTCCACAGCATTGGGGCAAGGGCTGGGAGACGATCTGTTCAAGTTGGGGGACTCGATCGGTCAGGCGAGCGAGGCGACCGCCAACGTATCGGCGTCCTTCGTAGAAACCGATGAACGCGGTGTTATTCGGCTCGATGTGCGACTGAACCTGCCAGACGGCGCGAACACATATTCGCAGAGTCCAGAGTTCTCGAAACCGACCAAGCTGTTGGTCACCGCCCCGGCGGGGCTGACGCCGTTGGGCGATGGCTTCACCCCGGACCACCCGCCGAAGAAGGCGTTCGACGACAACTTTGGCAAAGAGGTGGAAAAGTATCTGGGTGAGGTGACTTTCTCCCGGCGGTTCTTGCTGCCGCAGGATGTCTCACCAGCGTCAGCTCAGGTTGAGGGACGCATCGAGTTCCTGATGTGCGATCAGGACAGTTGTTTGCCGAAGAAAATGGAGTTCACGGCGGCGCTGACGCAGGGAGCCGCAACCCCAGCCTCAACGGAACCGGGTGCCGCAGGACTGATGCCTGCCCCCGCCCTGGCCTTGATCACGCCTCCTGGGGCGTCAGGACCGGCCCCATCTGTGGATGCCGCGCCGACCAACCTGTCGCACGGTTACCGCATGGTGCCAACGCGAACCAACCAGGGACAACAAGAACCGGATCCGGTCTCGCTGTCGTTCACCATCACCCCGGCGGCGCCGCAGGCGGGCGAGTCGGTGACCGTGTCGATCCACATGACCGTCGACGACAATTGGCGAACGTATGCTCTGGAACCGGCTGGGCCCGATCAGTTTGAAGTTCCGACC
>JAGQQB010000116.1 GCA_020426425.1 Planctomycetaceae bacterium
GGCTTCAAAACAATGATCACCAGAGACCTCTTTCCCAATCGGAATATCGTCAAGCAAGTAGGGCGGGAAGACGCTGCCACCCATCGGCGGGTTGCGGCGAATCGGGGATTGTAACGCCCCACGCGATGTGGTTCGACTCTCCAATCGCCGAGTTTTTCCTGGCCATATCAACGGCGGTTGAATTGGGGCGGTAAAGCGGGCTGTGTCTGGCACTGAAAACGTAGTGTCGCTGAACTGTGGAGCGATCAAGCCATGCGGGTGGACTCCCCATGCTCGATCGCCGAGATCAACCAACCGCCGTGCCTCAGCAGACTGGGGCACGGCGGTTCGCGAAGCTCATGATGGTGCGCAGGCTCGACGAGCGACTGCTCTACTTGCCAGCGACTTGCGTGTCGACTCCGACAGTCTCCGGCTGCAGTCGCAACCGAGCGATTTGGGGGAGAACGTGATCAGCGTGCAGCACAAGTCGCGCACGGTTGGGCACGAACTGTGTTCCCGCCAGATGTGGCTCGGCAGGGGATTCCACGTCATTACTGGCACCTGGAACACCGCTGGGGACCACTTCGTTCGTTTCATTCAGGAGATCGCGTGCGGCCGGTTCACCTGGAGCAGGGCGGGGACTGAGCAAATCGATGCCCGGCACCACTTCGTTACCCGTGCCAGCTGGTGCTGAACCTCCGTTGCCAAAGTTTCCTGGCACCACTTCATTTCCGGTTCCGAATCCTCCGGGGGTGATGCCCGAACCAGCGCCTCCCGATCCAATTCCGCCATTCCCGATGCCGCCCGATCCAATGTCCGCAGGATTCGAACCACTGCCAGCAGGAGTCCCGTTGTTGGTTCCACTCCAGCCACGTGCGTTGGTCCCGTCTCGCTCGGTTGGTGTGCCTGGCCGAAAGTCAGAGCCGGGGGTTACCGGGGTAAACTCATCGGTGGGCAGCTCTTTCTTCCTAAAGGTTGATGGCGTCCCGGAGGTGGTCGGTTGGGGGTCATCTGTAGCGGCAGGGGCATAGTTGGTCACACCGCAGTCACCGGTGGAGCATCCTCCACTGCAGGGTGAGCAGCCACACGGCGTGGCACAACCGCATCCGTATCCACTCCAACCGTAATTGGCGGAAACGGAATACCCGGTGCCACAACCCCCGCATCCTGCAGAGGCCCCGTACCCGCCGACGTATCCTGGAGCGTAGCCATAGCCCACTGAGTAAGATGGAGCATAGCCATAGCTGGCGTATCCTCCGTATCCGCCCCAGCCGTAGGCGGGGTAGCCCCCCATGTAGCGTCCCCCCCAAGCCGGCCCGTGATAGCCAAAGATGGCGTCGTAGACCCACGGAATGACTCCCGCCTGAGCGGACGCAGTCGGCAGCGAACACGCTGCGGTCAGCAGCAGGACTTTTAGGCACTTGGCAGGCTGAAACATAAACAACTCCGCGAGGTTGGGGTCCACCTGGGGGATGACGCAGGACAACCGAAATCTTTTCGGCTGGCGGAATTCGCCACCAGCGACGTCGAGTGGATTACCCATTTTCGCTGTTTTGTCAGTCCCGTTTCAACCATGCGATGCCAAATCTTCGGAACAATCGGACGGATTTTCGGTCTGACTGGCGGGTCAGTTGGGTGCCGCCTTGCTCGGGAACTCATAAAGAATAATTGAAACATTTCCCTTTCCTGCGGTGGCTTTTCCAGCGTCAATGGACTACTGTCCCCCGCTGAGTGGAGGGTGTCTGCTATTGGGGAGTAATCTCCGATGTTCGACTCCCGAGAACGACATTCGCGGTCAGCCGTTCGGTTGGCCACGTTCGTACCAACCTCCCCACGTGAAAACAGAATTCGAACCGCAGTCTCTACGGCTCGCCTGATTGAAGTTGAGGATGGAAGGATGGGAATTCTGAGTGCGGCATTCCCCACGGGCGCGGCGATGGAGACATACCTCCGAGAACGTTTCAAAGTTTCTGTTTGAGGAAGGGCTGCTATGCAGCGCGGTACGATTAAGAAGTTGGTTGCGGACAAGGGATTCGGGTTCATCGCCGGAGGAGATCGTGGGAAGGACCTGTTCTTCCACGTCTCGGCCCTGAAGGACGCAACGTTTGAGGCCCTGTACGAAGGCCAGGATGTCGAGTTTGAATCGGAGCAGGGGCCCAAGGGCGCACGCGCTTCCGTTGTCCGTCCTGTCTAATTGACAGAGCGGCCAATACCAGATTCGCCAAAGAACACGAACCCTCGTCAGGTGATCATACCTGACGAGGGTTCAGTTTGTTTGGGGCACTCCGTTTGGAGAGCACACTGTGATTCATTGGGGGCTGTTTGCCGCGGGCCAATCAATTCGCGCGTGACGGGCGGAATCGGTAGCCGACTCCGCGCATTGTTTCGATCAACTCAGCGCGGTCCCCGAGTTTCTTACGGAGCGCTCGGATGTGGACGTCGATGGTCCGTTCTGTGGAATTTGCATCTTCGCCACGAGCACAATCAAGCAGTTCGTAGCGGTTGAAGGTTCGTCCCGGTTGACGCGCGAGCGTCCACAGCAGACGGAATTCCGTGGGGGTCAGAATCAGTTCGGCGCCGTCCACGAGCACCATGTGATTCGAGTTGTCGATCTCGATGCCTTCAATTGAGACTGAGTTGGCAGATGCGGATGCCTCACTTGGTTGTCTGCGTAAGAGTGCCTTCACCCGTTCGAGGAGCGGACGCGTTTTGAACGGTTTGCGAACGTAGTCGTCGGCCCCGAGATTGAAGCCAATCACTTCATCCATCTCATCGTCGCGGGCGGTGAGCATCAGAATGCGGATGTCTTTCGTCTGCGGATCAGCCCGCAATTCCCGGCAAACCTGGAGTCCATCGGGTTGTGGAATCATCAGGTCGAGGACGACCACTTCGGGAACAAATTGCCGGGCACGTTGCAGCGCATCGCGGCCGTTGGTCGCGACCAGGACTTCAAAACCTTCGCGTTCAAAGTTGTATTTGAGCGCTTCGAGGATGAGGGCATCGTCCTCGACGAGCAGGAGTTTCGGGTTCGTCATGATCCAGGCTTGTCCACATTGAGTTTGTGGGCATGGCGAATGATCCGCCCTTCCACAAGGTACACGACATCTTCCGCGATATTGGTCGCATGATCCGCTACTCGTTCGACCTGCCGTACGGCCGAGAACAAATGGAGCAGTGCATCGAGTTGCTCAGGGTGCTTATGCATCTGGCGGATGAGTTGTTCGATGAGTTCCCGGTTCAGGTCATCGATCTCGTCATCTTCGAGGCAAACTTTCCGGGCAGCAGTGCTGTCGAGATCGACATACGCATCGATGCTGCGGTGCAACATGCCAATGGCCCGCTGCGCCATCCCTTTGAGTTCATCAGGTACCTGCACTTGTGGAGAATTGAGCAGGCCACAGGCGCGTTCGGCGATACTGACGGCGAGGTCGGCCACCCGTTCGAGTTCGCCGGAGATCTTCATCACTGCGGCGATGCGACGGAGGTCAATGGCCACCGGTTGGTACAGCGCCAGCACTTTCAGACAGGCATCTTCAATCTCGACATCCTTGCGATCGATGTCGTTGTCTTCGTCGACAAGTTGACGCGATGTCTCGAAGTTCGGCTCGCTGAGCTGGTCGACCGCGCGGTGGATCATGTCCTCCACCTGCGTACACATGGCCAGCAGGTCTTTGTGCAGGTTCGACACATCCATTTGCATGTGAACCGACATGGGGGTGCTTTCTCGCGGGTTGGAAAGGACGAAACAAGATGTGGCGAATTGGACGACGACGTGGCCGAATGCAGCCGAGTCGATGTCCTGCCGCTGCGGCGAGCGAACACTCACCCAAACCGGCCAGTAATGTAATCTTCCGTCTGCTTTTCTTTGGGCCGGGTGAACAATTCCTGAGTGGGGCCAACTTCGACCAGGTGTCCCTGATAGAAGAAGGCGGTTCGATCACTTACGCGGGCCGCCTGTTGCATGTTGTGCGTGACGATCACAATCGTGTAGTTCGACTTCAGATCGAAGATTAAGTCTTCCACCCGGGTGGTCGAGGCGGGATCAAGCGCCGAGGCGGGCTCATCCATCAACAGGACGTCGGGCTCCGTGGCCAACGCTCGGGCGATGCACAACCGCTGCTGTTGACCGCCGGAGAGTGCCATGGCCGAATCCCGCATGCGGTCCTTGACTTCGTCCCACAGCGCTGCGCGCTTCAGGGAGGACTCGACGATCTCCGTCAGCCGGGACAGATCTTTGAGTCCGGCGACACGCGGACCATAGGCGATGTTGTCGAAGATGGATTTCGGGAAAGGGGTCGACTTCTGAAACACCATCCCGACCCGCTTCCGCAGAGCGACGACATCGACCCGGGGATCGAAAATGTCGGTCCCTTCGAGCAACACATCGCCGGTGTGCCGGGTCCCTTCGATGATGTCGTTCATCCGGTTGAGCGTGCGGAGAAATGTGCTCTTGCCACAGCCAGAGGGGCCGATGAACGCGGTGACAGATCGCTCGGGAATCTGCAGCGAAATGTCGTGCAGCGCCTGATTGTTGCCGTAGTAGAAATCGAGATGACGCGTTTCCAGTTTGATCGCACGCTGCACGTCATCCGTCGCCGCGCTCGGTTCGCGGAGCGGGACCTGAGGTTTCAGCGAGATGGGCTTTTCCGCAGTCATGGTTGGGAACATTGCTACCAGCGGAGGTGTTGTTGCGAACGGTTACGAATGTAGATCGCCAGACCGTTCATTGTCAGTAGGACGGTCACCAGAACAATAATGCCTGCCGAGGCAATGCCTTGATACTCACGCTGAGCCTGTTTGGCCCAACTGTAGACCATGATCGGCATCGCGGTGTATTCATCGAACGGAGCATTAATCGTTGCCCGCGGCTTGGTGACCAGTTCGTGCGGATACTCGATATCTGCTGGCGTGGCTCGCAAGAAGGTCGACGCACCGACCATGATCAGTGGAGCGGTTTCTCCAATCGCCCGCGAGAGTGACAGGATCACGCCAGTCATGATCCCGGGCATGGCAGCTGGCAGCACGAGCGTGACAATTGTCTGCCATTTCGTCGCACCCAGCGCCAGTGCTGCATGCCGAATCGATCCCGGAACTGCCCGTACCGCCTCTTGAGTGGCGACGATGATCACTGGCAAGACGAGCAGACTGAGTGTGAGTGCCCCGGAAATGACCGTCGTTCCGAGGGGGAGCGGCACGTTCAAGCCGAATGCGAAAAACAATCCTTCAACTTGATTGCCCGTCATCCGTTCAATAATCGCCCCTTTCGCGAAGATACCAAACATCCGCACGAACACCGTCAGTCCCAGAATGCCATATACGATGGAAGGCACGCCAGCGAGGTTGGACAGGTTCACCTGAATGATGCGGGCGATCCAGCTATCGGTTGAGTACTCTTCAAGGTAGATCGCCGCACCAATGCCGACTGGCACTGAGATCAGAAAAGTGAGGATCATCAGCCAGAAGCTGCCCCACAGTCCGGCCAGCATTCCGGCCTTCTCTGGCGAAAGACGGTCGTCGAAGTTGGACAGGAAGCTCATGCTCAGGTTTCCGCGTCCCTGCCACAGAATGACTGTCAGCAAGACCGCGAGAAAGAACAGAGCCGACCATGTCGCCAGCAGACAGACATACTCAAACCAGCGGCCGCGCGTCTGCGAATTGGAGTACAGCGATGAACTCATTGGTACGCCTCCCGAAAGCGGCGCATCACCCATTGGGAGACGATATTCATCAACAGCGTGATCACAAACAGCGTCAAGCCGACCGCATACAAACTCTTATATTCCATGCTCCCCGCTTCGACGTCGGAGCTGCTCACGTTGACGATGTATGAGGTCATCGTGAAGACTTCGCGCAAGGGGTTGATGGCCAGTCCACCTCCCGGTGTGTTCTGACCTCCCGCAATCACCACCGCCATCGTTTCGCCGATCGCTCGGGAAATCGCGAGGAGGCAGGCGGCGACAATGCCCGAGAACGCGGCGGGAACCACCACTCGCACGCTCACGTCAAAGCGGGTGGAACCCAGTGCATAGGCCGCTTCACGCAGACTTTGCGGCACCGAACGAATCGCGTCTTCGCTGAGTGAGGCGACCAGTGGAGTGATCATGATCCCGACCACAATCCCCGCTGCCAGCCCATTGAACGTGCCGACCTCCAGTCCCACCAGTCCGAACAGTGGCCGCAGGACGTAGGGAGTTACGAACATCAATGCGAAGTAGCCGTACACCACCGTTGGTACACCGGCCAGGAGTTCCAGCGTTGGCTTAATCACGCGACGCGTACGGGGCGTGGCGTACTCGCTCAGATAGATCGCACTGCACAGTCCCAGCGGAACACTGACCAGTCCACCAATCAGTGCCACCTGGAGTGTGCTCGTCAGCAACGGCCAGACGCCGAATTCCCCAGAGTCCCAGTGCCAACGGGTGCCGGTCAGGAACTTCCACAGTGGGATTTCTTGAAAGAACGCCTGGTCTCCCAGGACGCTGTAGACCGACTCGTTGAGCAGTACGAAGACGATGCCCGCCATGGTCACTATGGACAGCCCGGCACACAGGAAGAGGACCTGTTGCACGCACCATTCCCAAGCTGCCCGCCAGCTTCGCTGACGGAACAGACTGGGGGACGAACTGTCACCTGTGAAAGAGGAGTCGGACACGTGTCGACCGAACGGGTCTGGCGGAGAGGTGGGAAATCGCCTGGCGGGAAGAATCTCAGTCCGCCAGACGCGGCGCTGAGGTTACTCGTTGTCCTTGGCGGCGGCCAGTGCTTCACGGGAAGCGGCCAGTTGTTCTGCGTTAAGTCCAATGAACTTCTTCAAGCGGACTACTTCCTGGCCTTCATCGGACAAGTAGAAGTCACAGAACGCGGCAATGTCAGCCCGCTGCAGGCCCTGCTTGGTCACGTAAATAAACAGCGGGCGAGCGAGCGGCGTGTAAGCGCCCGACTCGATGGTCTCGGGCGTCGGTACGACGGCATCTTCCGCCTTGTCTGTGGCGGAAATTGCAACGGCCTTAATCCGGTCCTGGTTTTCGACGAGGTATGTGAAGCCGAAGAAACCCAGAGCGAACTTCTCGCCAGCGATCCCAGTCACCAGCACGTTGTCATCGGAGTTCGGGCTGAAGTCAGCACGGAACTCAGCATCTTTGTCCAGAATTACTTCTTTGAAGTAGTCGTGCGTACCGGACTTGGCGTCTGGCCCGAACAGCTGGATTTCCTCGGCGGGCCAGTCGGGATTGATGTCGCTCCACTTCTTGATTTCTGAACCCGCCGACCAGATCGCCTTGAGTTGAGCCACGGTGAGTGCGGTACACCAGTCGTTGTCTTTGTTGACGACCACCGACAGTCCGTCGATGGCAACTTTCAACTCGACCGGCTCGATTCCCGCTTCCGCACAGGCTGCTGCCTCGCCTTCCTTGATCGGACGCGAGGCATCGCTGATGTCGATTTCTCCACGGCCAAACTTCTGGAAGCCACCCCCAGTGCCACTGATCTTTACTGACGGTGTGTCAAACTCGCTGTGGGTTTCCCCGAACACCTGAGCCATTGCGGCGGACAGCGGTTCGACGGTGCTCGAACCATCAATCAGGATTCGTTTTGTATCGGTGTCACCTGCAGTGATGGTTTCTTCGCCACCAGATTCACCACCTCCGCCACCGGCGGGCGGAGCCTGGGTCTGACATCCGAGGGTCAACATGAGTGAGCAGGCGAGTAGTGTTCGCAGCAGAGGCATGGCGAGATTCGACTTGGGGCTTGAGTTCAAACTGAACCTGCGAAGCGGGCAGAAGAGTGGCAAGCGCATCTCCATCCGTCTCGCGACGCTGAGGAAGGCTACTCGGACTGATTCCAGCAATTGTTAAGACACGGTGAAATCGCCTCTGATTCTCAGGAATGCATACCTCCTGCCCAACGGAGAATTTGCCCTCATCAATGTTCCCGGCTGCAGTTCTCAGGTCGGCGGGCGATTCCATTTCGACCGACGCTCGTCGTGCCGCGCGGTGACTGCCGACTGCCTGCCACAATGACAGCGGGGATCATGTTTGGGACGCAGTTTCCCGCCAATCCGCCATTGGGCTCGGTTTGGTGATGCTGTGTAAGTTCCTTGTTCAATTGCCACTTACGGTGTTCTTGGTGTGTCTGGCACAGCATTTGTTCTGCGGAGAAGGACCGCAGGGTCACAGGTGCGCCTGTCGGGATGTTGGTTTGGCACCTGGAGTGAACATCGAGACTTCCGTTCGGAGGAGTGCTCATTCATGGCGAAGAAAGCCAGCAAGAGTGGTGGAACACGTATCGTTCCACTCGGAGATAAGGTCGTCATCAAGCGACAGGATGCGGAATCCACGACGGCCGGTGGAATTGTGCTGCCGGATTCCGCCAAGGATAAGCCCCAGAAAGGGGAAGTCGTCGCCGTCGGTGATGGACACGTCAAGAAGGATGGCAGCCGCGTCGCCCTGACGGTGAAGGAAGGAGATCGGGTGATCTTCAGTTCCTATGCTGGCGACGAAATCAAAGTCGGCGATCAGGAATACCTGCTCCTCCGCGAAGGCGACATCCTCGCGACTTATTAGCAGTCGGCTGTCAGCTCTCGGCCTTCGGCGGATGGGCTGTACCGGCGACATGAAAGACAGACCGGCACCAAAGAACACGATGGACTGCCGGTTGATTCCCACAAACTCAGGCTGACAGCTGAACGCTGACAGCCCCTCCACTCCGAAGGAGTTTTTCCCATGGCTAAGATGATTGCTTTCGATCAGGAAGCTCAAGAAGCAATGCGCCGCGGCGTGAGCAAGCTCGCCAAGGCGGTGCGCGTCACCCTTGGCCCCAAGGGCCGCAATGTGATTCTCGAAAAGAGCTTTGGCTCGCCGACCGTCACCAAGGACGGCGTGACCGTGGCCCGCGAAGTCGAACTCTCTGACAAGTTCGAGGATATGGGCGCCCGGATGGTGCGTGAAGTCGCCAGCAAGACCAGCGATGTCGCCGGTGACGGCACCACGACCGCGACCATCATGGCCGAGGCGATCTACAACGAAGGCCTGAAGTCGGTCGTCGCTGGGGTCAGCCCGCTCGAAATGAAGCGCGGCATGGACAGGGCTGTCGGCGACATTACCGCCAAGCTCCGCGAAATGGCGATCCCCTGTAAGGACAAGAAGTCAATCGCTCAGGTCGGCACCGTGGCCGCCAACGGCGACAACGAAATCGGCCAGATTCTCGCCGACTCGATGGAAGCCGTCGGCAAAGATGGCGTGATCACTGTCGAAGAAGGCAAGTCCCTGCAGACCGACTTCGAAGTCGTCGAAGGGATGCAGTTCGATCGCGGTTACCTCTCTCCGTACTTCGTGACCGATCCGCAGAGCATGGAATGCACCTTCGAAGATGCGTTCGTGCTTGTGCATGAAAAGAAGATCAGCAACATCAAGGATCTGGTTCCGGTCCTCGAAAAGGTTGTCCAG
>JAGQQB010000117.1 GCA_020426425.1 Planctomycetaceae bacterium
AAGGTAGCCGTAGGGGAACCTGCGGCTGGATCACCTCCTTTCTAAGGAACTGATCGAGTCTCACTCCTGCTCTGCAGGATGACGACTCCAAGTTGCTTTTGTCCTTCGGGACAAAGGCGACCACCAATAACCGCTTCGATCCAGACCAGATCGAAGCACACGCCAGCCAGTCACGGCGAGCGTTAGAAAATCACACAACTACCAACCTGTTGATACACACCGCACCCGGTCGCGACAACCTCGCCACCGGGTGCGGTCGTTTGCGCTGCTCGCCAATTCGCATAGATGCGTCTGCCGTGGGTTGACTGCGGTGAGCGAGTCGATGCAGAGCTCTGGGTGTGCGCCCTTTTGACTGGACAGTCGGGGCATCAACGGTTGTCTGAGGTTGCGATTCTGCGCCTGCGCCGGTTTAATGGCCATTGAATCAGTGTGGCTTGATGGTTGGTGAGCAACATTTCTTGCGGGGAGCGGCGCAGTGGATCGATCCGGTGTTTCAGCGGGGCGGCCAAATTCGTCTGCATGGCTCGGTGAGGACCGCCTGCGGCAGATGATCGACATGGCCTTGGATGCCGTGATCGGCATGGACGAGGCGGGACTGGTGACGGCCTGGAATCGGCAGGCAGAAAAGGTTTTTGGCTGGCGACGCGAGGAGGTTCTTGGGAAACCGGTCGCGGAACTGATCATCCCGGAGCGGTACAGGGAAGCGCATCGCACCGGACTGCAACGTGTGATCGAGACGGGCGAGTACACGGTGCTGAACCAACGTCTGGAGTTGCCGGCGGTGCGGCGGAATGGGCAGGAGTTTCCTGCCGAACTGGCGATTTCGCCGATTCGCGTCGGGGAGCGTCTGGAGTTCAGCGCCTTCCTGCGTGATCTGACGGAAGTGAAGTCGGCGGAAGCGGCGCGGCGTGAAAGCGAGGAGCAGTTCCATCGGATCTTTGATCTGGCTTCTGTCGGCATGGTGCGGGTCCATCCAGACACGGCCTACTTCGTCGAGGCGAACCGACACTATCAGGAGTTGACGGGATACTCGCTGGAGGAATTGCGGCAGATGACTCCCGCAGATCTGACCCATCCCGATGATCGGGCCTTGTCGCGGGAGATGATTGGCCAATGGTTGCGGAGCGAGATTCCCGAGTACTTCAATGTGAAGCGGTACATCCGGAAGTCGGGCGAGATCATCTGGGTTCAGGTCAACGCATCGCTCATCCGGGACGCGAATGAGCAGCCGATCGAATCGATCGCGATCATTCAAGACATCACGCAACACAAGCGCATGGAAGACGCGCTGCGGGAGAATGAAGAACTGCTGCGCCAGGCCGTGAACGTCGCCAACTTTGGCGTATTCGAACATGACCACCTGACAGATGAAATCCACTTCTCGCGTCGAATGCGTGACATTTGGGGGTGGGCTCCGGACGAGGTTGTGACCATCCCGCGAGTTCTGGAAAAGGTCGTCGTCGAAGACCGTGAGCAGATTGCCCAGGCGATCGTCCGGGCCCATGATCCCACCGGTGATGGGCGCTACGAGGTGGAGCATCGCCTGGTACTCGCCGAGGGAGGACAACGCTGGTTGCGGCTGCGCGCCCAGACTGAGTTCGGTGAGATCAACGGTCGGCGGCAACCGATCAGAACAATTGGAGCCTGCCTGGACATCACCGCTGAAAAAGAGCGTGAATTGCAGCTTGAAGCGCTAAACGTCGAACTCGATCGCCGTGTCCAGCAACGAACCGCCGAACTCTCCACTGCGCACGAACAATTGCGGCAGGTGCATGTTGCGCTGGCGGAGACAGCGGCCAAGCTGGCCATGCCAGTGCGTGACAAGTCGCTCGAACGGCGCACGTACCGCCTGAGCGATTTCAAGTTGACCGACATGGTCGACTGTGGCGCCGTGATTCGCGGGCTCAGCCGCATGGGGTCGAAGTCTCGCTTCTCGGACGCGCTGGTACGTCTGCTGTACGAGCACATGGTCGACGAAGAGCAGCAACCAGTCCTGGCGCTGGTCCGCCTGTTTGAGACGCGTCCCTATTCGCAGCTCAAGCCTGATGTCCGCGCGGTGGCGATGAGGCAGCTCCCGGCCATCCGTCCGGAAACAACCTGTCTAACCCTGGTGGCGACGGCTGGCGATCGACCGGAATGGAATCGAGTCGATCAATCTGCGGGACATCGTGTCATCCCGCTGCCGAGTGCGACAGCCGTGGAGCAGTTACCGATGATCGCCCAGTTGGTACGTCAGTTGGGCGTGAGCGTGGGGGGATTGGGGCCCGCGAATTTGGACGCGCTGGCGGGCTCTGCACGCGGTGTGTTTCACATCGAAGATGCGGTGGGGAGTCCGAGCGTTCCAGCACAGCAGGAGTTTGTGATTCCATATGGGATCAAGTCGGTGGTTGGTTTTGGCGATCAGATGCCTGACGGTCGTCTCTTCGCGGTGATTATGTTTTCGAAGGTGCCGGTCTCGGCAGAGACCGCAGCGCTGCTGGGGCATTTGGCTCCCAGTGCCCGGTTGGCGCTGTTGTCACACGTCAATGTGCCGAACAAGATCGAGGCGCAGATCCTCTCGCTGGATCGATTGCTGAGAAGTCATGAACAGATTGTGGCGCAGACGGAGTCTCATCTGCATGCCACATTGCATCGGCTGGAAGCGTCGAATCAGGAGTTGGAACACTTTGCCTACGTCGCCTCGCACGATCTGCAGGAACCGCTGCGGAAGATTCAGGCGTTTGGCGATCTTCTCGTGCAGGGCTACAGCGAACAGTTGGGCGCGGACGGGCGGGACTATCTGCAACGCATGCATCGCGCTGCGGAACGGATGCAATTGCTGATCAACGATCTGCTGACGCTTTCGCGGGTGGTTCGCAAAGGGCAACCATTTGTTTCCACCAATCTCAACGATGCATTTCGTGTCACGCTCAGCAATCTCGAAGCGCGCATCAAGCAGCAGCAGGGCACGGTAGAATCTGAGACACTGCCCACAATTGAAGCCGATCCCACGCAAATGGGGCAACTGCTGCAAAACCTCATCGGCAACGGTCTGAAGTATGCGCGGCCCAGCGTTCCGCCGGTTGTTACCGTGACTGCGGAACGTGTCGATTTGTCGGGCGGCGACAATGGTTCCCAGCCATGGTGGAAAATCGAGGTGCGCGACAATGGGATTGGATTCGATCCTCAGTATGCGGAGCGAATCTTTCAGCCGTTTCAACGTCTACATGGTCGCAGTGCCTACGAGGGGACAGGAATCGGCCTGACGATCTGTCGTAGAATTGTGGACCGTCACCGGGGTATGATCCGGGCGGAGGGAACACCAGGTGAGGGGGCGGTCTTCACAGTGCTTCTGCCCGAACGGCAACAACGGGAGAGTGAGTGATGCAGACGCAGGAATCGCATGCGGAAATCGTCACCTTTCTGATGGCGGACGACGACCCCGATGACCGTTTGCTGGCGAAGAAGGCGCTGAGTGAAAGCAAGCTTCGCAACGGGATTCAATTCGTTGAAGATGGGGTCGAACTTCTCGACTATCTGCACCGTCGAGGCAAGTATGCCGACCCCGCTTGCTCTCCGCGACCGGGGGTGATTCTGCTCGACTTGAACATGCCCCGGATGGATGGTCGACAGGCGCTCAAAGAACTCAAGGCTGACCCCGAACTCCGCAAGATCCCGGTCGTGGTACTGACGACTTCGAAGGCTGAGGAAGATGTGTTGCGGTCCTACGATCTGGGCGTGAACGCGTATATCACCAAGCCGGTGACATTTCAGTCACTGGTGGACGTGATGGCAGTGCTCTCGCGGTTCTGGTTCGAAATCGTGCGGCTTCCCAATGGCGATGAAGGGGGCACGCATGGATGATCCCCTGCTTCGCATCCTGTTGATTGACGACGACGAGGACACGTTCATCCTCTCGCGCGGTTTGCTGTCACAGGCAGGGCTGCCACGTTGTGAACTGAACTGGTCCGAATCCTATGAAGACGGACTGGATCGGATCCTTAAGGGCCAGCACGACGCGTACCTCATCGACTACCACTTGGGGGAACGGGACGGTCTGGAACTGATCAAAGACGCAGTCAGTCGAGGTTGCCGCGCGCCACTGATTCTGTTGACTGGCCAGGAAGACCGCAGCGTCGACCTGGAGGCGATGCGGGCCGGTGCCGCCGACTTTCTCGTCAAAGGGCAAATTGACGCTGCCGGGCTGGAACGGTCCATTCGCTACGCATTGCAGTGGGCCCGTCGCGAACAGGCCGAAACATCGCTGAAAGACTCCGAGGCGCTGTACTTCTCACTCGTGGAAAGCTTGCCGGTCTGCGTACTGCGCAAGGACCTGTTTGGTCGTTTCATTTTCGCGAACCGGGCCTATTGCGATTTCACGGGGCGGACTCAGGGTGAGATTATCGGCAAAACGGATTTCGACTTTTCACCACGCGACGTCGCCCAGAAATTTCAACAGGACGACACGCGGGTCATTAGTACTGGCGAACAACTCCGCGCCATTGAAGTCAATACGACAGACGGACATGTCTCCTGGGTGGAGGTCATCAAGACGCCAGTGCGTGATGCCAGGAATCGGATTGTTGGCACGCAGGCGATCTTCTGGGATGTCACCGAACGTCAGCTTGCGGTGCAGGCGCTGGAGCGATCCAAGGAGGCGGCGGAAGCGGCCAGTCGTGCCAAGAGCGAGTTCCTCGCGAACATGAGTCACGAAATCCGCACACCGCTTAATGCCGTGATTGGCGTCACCGAGCTGGTGCTGGACACCCCGCTCAATCCGACGCAGCGCGAGTACCTGCAAATGGTCCTCACATCCGGCGAGTCGCTCCTGAGTGTGCTCAACGACATCCTGGACTTCTCAAAGATTGAGGCGGGCAAGCTGAACCTCGAACGGCGCGTCTTTGATTTGCGCGAATCAGCGGGGGATACGATGAAGTTCATGGCGCTCAGAGCACGCAGCCACGAACTCGAACTCGCCTGTCACATCGCCCCAGATGTTCCCGACGCCGTGTGGGGTGATGCGAATCGACTGCGGCAGATCCTGATCAATCTGGTTGGCAATGCTATCAAATTCACTGACCGGGGGGAGGTCGTGCTCGATGTCTCTGTGGAGTCGCGTACCGAATCGAGTGCGACGCTGCACTTCGCGGTGTCAGATTCGGGCATCGGGATTCCCGCCGAGAAACTGGCCGACATTTTTGAGGCATTCGAACAGGCAGACACCGGCTCCACACGCAAGTTCGGCGGCACGGGATTGGGGCTGGCCATTTGTTCGCGGCTTGTGGGTCTGATGGGAGGACGCATCTGGGTCGAGAGCGAACTGGATGAAGGGAGTACGTTCCACTTTACCACCGTGATGGATGTGGCGGACGATGCCATCGCGAGCATTTCTCCTGAGGTCATCTCGCGACTCCATGGAACGCGCGTGCTGATTGTTGATGACAACGCGACCAATCGCCGCATCTACCAGGAGATGCTCATGAATTGGGGGCTCGCTCCAGCCGTCGTGCCCGACGCACGGGAAGCGCTCACGTTGTTGGCGGCGGCGGAACGTCGGCAGGAACCATACGCGCTGCTCCTGACCGACGCCGACATGCCACGCGTTGATGGGTTCGAACTCGTTCGCCGGATGAAAGAGAATCCCCGCATCGCCGGGACCGTCGTCATCCTGTCAAGTTCAGCCGACCGGCCAACCGATTTGGCCCGGGCACAGCAACTGGGGATTTCGTCCTGTCTGATCAAGCCGATCAAGCAGTCCGAATTGTTCGATGCGATCGCCGAAGGGCTGGGGCTTGTGTACGCCGAAGACGCACACGACCCGGCGGCGAGTGTGCTCGAAGCTTCAACATTGGCTTCACTGCAGGTGCTGCTTGTCGAGGACAACCGGGTCAATCAGAAATTGGCGGTGGGACTGCTCGAGAAGTGGGGACACCGGGTCACGATCGCTGGCAACGGACTGCAGGCACTCGCAGAGTGGGAACCGCGAAAGTTCGATCTGGTGATCATGGATGTACAGATGCCCGAGATGGACGGCTTGGAAGCGACTCGGGAAATTCGGCGGCGCGAGCGCGTCAGTGGTGCGCATACACCGATCATCGCCATGACCGCGCATGCCATGGCGGGCGACAAGGAACAATGTCTGACGGCGGGCATGGATGACTACGTGGCGAAGCCGCTCAGGATGCATGACCTCTCGGAAGCGATCATTCGCGTGTTCGCCCAACTCGGGATGACGATGCAGAAGGCTTCGTCGACCGATGCCGCGTCGCCCATGCCGGACTGTGTGTCGAACCTGCTCAACTGGAAGCATGCACTCAAGACCTGCGCTGGCGATCCGGAACTGCTACAAGAGTTGCTGGGCCTCTTCCTGGAGGAAACGCCCAGATTGCTGGCAGAACTGCGATCAACAGTCCGGTCGGGCGATCAGGTCGCCGCGCGTCGGGCGGCCCACACGATCAAGGGACAACTGCGAATTTTCGGCCCGACGGAATCCGGTCGCTTGAGCGAAGATATTGAACGGCTCGCGATGGAACAGACCGAAGCACAATTGACCCCGCGGATCGATCAGTTGGAGCAGGAACTCGAACTTGTGCAAGCGGAGATTCGCACCTGCCTGGAACGCAAATCAGCGGCACAATCCGCTGAGTGAAGCGTCCGCATTCTCTGCCGATATCCCGTATGGTCTGGCGATGTGATCTGCTCACTGTGGCAACGAAGAATGCTGTTCAGTCGGAGCGTGCGCGATGTTCCCCTCCAGGGGTGGCGGGTCGCCGGGGTCAGGCGACGAACTTCAGGACCATGCCACTCAGGAAAGCCAGCCCAGCTGCCAGGCTGCCGATCACCAGTGTCTCGGTACCGGCTTTATACCAGGACTGTTCGACAAACCGCGACTTCGCCATGCCAACCAGGAAGAACGCGACGGCTGTCATCACGGTGCTAACGACGTATGGCTGCGGGATCGTGATCAGAAAGCCGACGATGAATGGTACCAACGGGACCATCCCGACCAGGATGAATGCGATCAGTGTCGTCGCCGCCGCTCTGAGTGGATGGGGGACGATCGAGGGCAAGCCATGCTCTTCACGCAACATCGTGTGGACCCAGCGTTCCCGATCGGCTGTGATGACTTCCACAATCTGTTCGAGTAAATCGCCGGAGAACCCCTGGCCCGCATAGATCTGGCGAATTTCTTCGCGTTCACCATCGGGGAAGCTGGCGATGTGTCGCTCCTCCATTTGCCGGGTCCGCTCCCGCTGTTCGGCTTCGGCTTTCGTCCCCAGGTAGTTGCCCGCCGCCATGCTGAAGCCATCGCCCAGCAGGTTCGCCACTCCGAGAATGATGACGATGTTCGTCGACAATCCCGCGCCAGCGACACCCGAGACCACGGCAAACGTCGTCACCGCTCCATCAATCGCGCCATACACGAAGTCACGCAGATAGCTGTGACTGGGACCTTCACTGAGCCGGCGCTGGATCGCTTCGGGCGTATGTTCAGCACGATGCTCGGGGGAGACTCTGGTGGGGGACGACATGCGAACTCTTCACAAGCCCGGGGCAAAGCTGGACTCCGACCGCTCGCCGCGAACCATCGGGAGCATCGGCAATCGACTCCGGTAGTCTACCGACTAAGAGTGCTCACCGTCAGCGTGCATGGGCAACTGGCGAACGGTCCCGAGAGAACGCGAGTCATCCGATGTCCCCCTCGGCGATTCGTCCTGACGGACAGAGCATCGCGAACTCAATACGGGACACACGGGGAGCCTATCACCAGTGTACGGGATCCGGTCGATGCAGGTCTGAGCGCATCAGACAACGTCGATCGCGTTGGTCAGCGGCTCGTCGCTCATTTCGGCCAAGGCGGCATGCGAAGCGAGTTGCTTCGCGTAGTACGTGGGAGCGTTGCCTGAAATCACGATCCCGTCATCGGTCACTTCAACACGAAGATCGGTGATACGACCACCTGTACGGCACAAGATGGTTCGTTCGAGGCGGGCCAGGAGGTCATCGTGGGGTGAGCGCGAGGCACTCAGTGCATCTGCGAGCGGCATGGCAGGCTCCTCCATGAAATCTTGACTGTCAATTCAGGTGAACGTGGCGCTACCCGTTCCAAACTGAGCCGAGCCACAGTACCTACGTTTTACCCATCGAAAGCCTGACCGTCAAAGACAAAATCGGCATCGATACATGGTATTTGCCGCAAACTTGCGTTTGTTCACTTCACCTGCGGTGAACCACGGCGATCTGGCTGCCGTTGGATGGTTCACGACCTAGGGTTCCGCAGGGAAAATCGTGTCGTTTCGCAGTTCCAGGGTCCATCCGGGCGAGGAGTGTAATGAACGGTCAATTTGAACAGGACATGGCCTTCGGGCTGGCTTCGCCCGCATCGCAGGCGAGTTGCGAACTTGGGGCGTCCATTCAGCGTCCCAATGGACGTGTGGTGGATGTACAGCTCATCCAACTGGGACGCGAGGAAGCACGCATTCGGCTCGCTGTGCCATTGACGATTGGCGAAATCATTACGTTGCAGGTGCTGGACGGCGGCGAAGTCGCGTGGGACTGTGCCGGAGAGGTCCATTGGCAAGGGGAATCCCAAAGGGAGGTCGAGGTTGGCTTGTACCTGAGCCGAGAGGTACCGGAAGACTTCCTGTTATGGCCCCTGTGGGATAAACGCGAGCAGCTGCGATTTCCAGTGCATCTGCACGGACAGATCTGGTGGGATGGAGATCGTGAAAGTCACCCGGTCGTGGTGACGAACTACTCATCGTCGGGGATGGGACTGCAGGCACAGCAGAGTGGCCGTGTCGGTGCTGAGGCACAAGTCTACGTGCAGCATCCCGGTGTCCCCCCGATCGTCGTGCGCGGCACCGCGTGCTGGCAAGTTGCTCACTCGGAAGGCTATTTGATTGGTTGCGAACTGCCTGAGTTTCAGGGACGACGGTTCTCCGGCACCTGCCTGTACTCGTAGGCCGCTCGGGGAGTCTCAAGACTGTGTACTACGGCCAGCTTGGCCGTGGTACACAATCCAAATTTCGGTCAACCCACTGATTCAATTGCCCGGTGGTATGGGCTGCAAGCCCATGGTGCGGTCTTGAGGGTCGCTCTACGCAGCGCGACGAGCCGATGTTTCGGTCGCTGGTCCTCGTGCGATCCCCTGCAGTCCACCCAGATTCATGTTGCGCGATAGGATGTAGTCCGAACCGGGGCCTTCGATGTGCTTCTCTTCACGGTCATCCAATCCGCGTGCTGATGCAAGAAACCCCTCGAAGTCACCCAGTGATTGCAGGCCGCCATGCACTTCGTAGAAGGCGTCGGCACCAATCGTCGACAAAAGCTGGAGATACTCTTCGTGGTCGACACCGGCAGAGCGAATGAGATATGGGAAATGTTCAAAGAAGATCATGACCCCCTTCGCGCGTTTCAGCAGTTTCT
>JAGQQB010000118.1 GCA_020426425.1 Planctomycetaceae bacterium
TGCTGGCTGGTCGTTGACGAAGGAGACTTACCGCTCGCGCCGCGTCTGGTCGGTTCGCCAGGCATTGGCAAGACGACGCTTGGCATGGCCGGTGCTCGAGCGCGGGAACAGGACCTGTACATCTACCAATGTACAGCCGACACCCGGCCCGAAGATCTCTTGGTGACCCCGGTGCTGGCCGACAGTGGCAAGATTCAGTATCAGGCGTCGCCGCTGGTGACGGCAATCATCCGGGGTGGCATCTGCATTTTGGATGAAGGGAACCGGATGAACGAGAAATCCTGGGCCTCACTCGCTCCGCTGCTCGATCATCGCCGCTACGTGGAATCGATCGTCGCCGGGATCACCATCCATGCTCACCCCGATTTTCGTTGCGCGGTGACGATGAACGAGGACGACTCGACTTTCGAAATCCCTGACTACATTCTGTCGCGACTGCAGCCGACGCTCACGCTGGGACATCCGTCGCGCGAGGATGAACTGCAAATTCTGAAGTACCATTTGCCATTTGCCGACCTGGAGATGCTCAACCTCACTGTCGAGTTCCTGCAGCAGTCGCACGCCCTGAAACTCGACTTCTCGACTCGCGACGGGATCAATGTGTTGCGGTATGCGCTGAAACGCATGGCCGCTGACCCCGACCATCCACTCTCGAAGGACGCCGCCTGGCGGGAGAGTCTGGGCGCGTGTCTGGGAGAGGAAGCCCTCGATCTTGAATCTGCTGCCGAACGGAAGCGGCAGTCCCTCGGGGGCAACACGTTGCCCATGGGACTGGGAGATTTCTTCTTCAATCCGGAAAGTCCGCTGCATCCTGACTTCGATGGGGACGAGGATGACGACGACTACGAGGATGATGACGATCAGTTCTGAGTTGGCATCATTCCACCGGCGACGAGCCACGAGTTGTCTGTTGCCTGACGTTTTCGGGTCGTTGATACTCGGGAACGCAACATGACACCACTTCGTCGGAGGATATGATGGCCAAACGAGCCGAGCGTCTGGTTTCCCTTGATGCCTATCGCGGCTTCATCATGATCATGCTCGCCGCCTCGGGGTTTGGCATTGCCGCGATGTCGCGAAATGCCAATCCGGACGACCTGCGCTGGCAGATTCTCGATCTGCGCGAGTGGAACTGGATTTCGCATCACTTCAGTCATCCCAACTGGCAGAGCAACTTCGCGATTGGTTCGCACGACGCGCAGGCTGGCTCCCCATGGTTGCGGTGCGCTGTCTCGTTTTGGGATCTCATTCAGCCCGCATTCATGTTCATGGTCGGTGCAGCGATGCCGTACTCGTACCGCAGTCGGCAACAGCGTGGGGACACCAAATATCAGATGCTGCGGCATGCCTTCGTTCGCGCCATTGTGCTGACGCTGCTGGGCGTGTTCCTGTATTCCATTCGCAGCAACCAGACGAACTGGATCTTCCCCAACGTGTTGGCACAGATCGGGCTGGGGTACTTCTTCGTGTATCTCATATCGCTGGCGCCGCGCTGGGGACAGATCACCGCGTTTGTCGCAATTCTGTTTCTCTCCTGGACGATGTTCGCCGTGTATCAAGTGCCGGAGTCGTATGCACCGGAAGAGGTCAATGCGAAGGTCGAAAACGGGGAAGTGTTGACCGGATTCTTTGGTCATTGGACCAAGAACGGCAATGCAGCGTCTGCGTTCGATGAATGGTTCCTCAACCAGTTCCCATTGCCCCGCGATGATGACGGCCAACCGATCCCGTACAAGTTTAATGCCGGTGGTTACACCACGCTGAACTTCTTTCCAGCGATGGCGACCATGCTGCTGGGCGTGTTTGCGGGACAGTTGCTGATGAGCGAACGCAAACCATCCCGTAAGCTGCTCGATTTGCTTGGTCTGGGGGGCGTGCTGCTGCTAACCGGGATTCTCGCCGGGGCGACCTGTTGTCCCATCATTAAACGCATCTGGACTCCATCCTGGGTGCTGCTGAGCGGCGCGTATGTGATGTGGGGCTTGGCGCTGTTTTATCTGCTGTTCGATGTTCTGCCGCTGAAGCGACTGGCATTCCCGATGGTCATCGTCGGCATGAACTCGCTGGCGATGTACCTGATGGGCGAACTGCTTCGCGGCTGGTTCACGAAACATGTCGTCCAAACGCACTTCGGCGATGCCCTCCGTTGGTTGCTGGGGCAACTCACGATGCGACTCGGCTGGATGGAGCGTATGCAGGCAACCCCGGAAACCGTGGGGCAGGTGACCTACGAAGTGTTCCAGCCGATGGTGGACGCGACGTCAGCGTTCCTCGTGATGTGGCTGATCGCGTACTACATGTACCGGCAACGCATCCACGTGCGGATTTGAGTTTACATCACTCACGCCTGTGGGCGATCAGCCTGCGGTCTTTCGCAAACACGTTGTGATTCCGGTTCCGCCCATGCGATGGACGATGCTATAATTGCCGCAATAGTCTGACCGTCGTCCTGCACGGGCGACGCAGATCAATTGCCATCGGCTAACAGCCGACAGCGAACCGCCCCCATGTCCACCGTCCCTGTCCGTCGTATGACCCCTGCTGAGTACCTCGCCCGGGAACGAACGGCGGACTTCAAGAGTGGGTTCTATCGTGGCGAAATGTTCGCGATGGCCGGGGCGAGTCGGAACCACAATCTCATCATGATGAACGTCGGCGCGGCACTGCATCAGCGTCTGGCTGACAAACCGTGTGAAGTCTATGGCAGTGACCTTCGCGTTCTCGTCGACCGCACCGGCCTGTACACATATCCCGACGTCGTGGTGACCTGCGGCGAGCCACAGTTTGAGGATGAGCATGTCGACACCCTGCTCAATCCCCGCGTGCTCGTGGAAGTCCTGTCGAAGTCGACTGAGGCCTACGACCGGGGAACGAAGTCTTCGCACTACCGGATGATACCTTCACTGCAGGAATACCTGCTGATCGCACAACACGAGCCCCGAGTGGAGGTCTACCAGCGACACGAAGCCGGAACCTGGCTACTGAGCGAGGCGAGATCGCTGGAGGAAAGCGTCCATCTGCCATCGCTTGGGCTCACGCTCTCCCTGGCAGACGTTTACCGCAAAGTCGAGTTTCAACCCGAAGCCGGTCCAGACGAGTCGCGATCTGGCAGACGATAGTCGTGGATTGCTCCGCATCCAATGCGCAAACGATGGTTGCATCCTGCTGATTCACACGGCAGCGGGCAATCGCCGATGTCAAAACTCCTCTCGCCTCTTCCAACTCGGCTCCACTAGACTGTTGCTGATGGGTGCCTGGATCGCACGTTGGCACGTTGTCGGCACAATTCCAGGCAGGACACTGAACCCCTGCGCGAGCTGGACGCATGGTGCGGTCGAGTCGAGACCTCCCGATGCATGGTTTCCTCGTGTTGCCGGAGAATCGTCTGGCACATGCGGCGGTGCAGCGTTTGTGTGCTGGCAAGAAGCCCCGTGAAGGGGCGCTCGTCACAGTGCTGGGGCCGGTTGGTTGCGGCAAGACTCAGCTCATCCAGGAACTGCACCGGCAATGGGAGCAGGCTGGCGAAGGAGCGAAGGTCCGTTCACTGACAGCGTCAGAATTCGCCGCTCAATACGCGCAGGCGAGCGAGGCTGGCAGCATTCCGCAGTTTCAGAATCGCTACCGCCGCGACGTAGAGCTGCTGATCTGCGAGGACATTCAATCGCTCGGACCGAGAACCGAAACGCAGCGCGAACTGGTGGCGACGCTGGATCATCTCGTTGCCCATGGTGCCCGGGTGTTGCTGACCAGTGCCCGACCATTGCGTGAAGTCGCCGGACTCTCACCACGGCTGATCAACCGTTGCCACGGCGGTACGTATGTCGAAATGCAGGAGCCAACAGCCGCAAGTCGCCAGAAGTTGACAGAGCACTTCGCCAATTCGATGCAATTGCCACTCTCGACAGAGCTGTGTGAACAGATCGCCCGACAGGTTCCCGGAGGACTGCGTGATATCGCCGGGTTCTTGCGGCAAGTCACAGCACGCTCTAAGCAGTCGCGCAAGGTGAGCGACTTGCCCCAGATCGTGACCGAACTGCTGGGACAGCAGGAATCGGGACCACAGGTCGATGTTTCGGCCGTCACCAGGGTCACAGCCCGACACTTTGATCTCACTATGCAGGAGATCCGCGGCCCACGTCGGGCACAGCATGTGGTGCTTGCGCGACAGGTGGCGATGTATCTCACCAGGGAAATCACCGGCCTGCAGTTCGCCGAAATCGGCGACTACTTCGGCGGTCGTAACCATAGCACGGTGCTGCATGCCCATCGCCAGATCAAGCGGCGGCGTGAGAAAGACGCGGTCGTCGCGCACCATGTCGAGCAGATTCGTTCCTGCCTGGATGATCCCTTTAAGACGCCAGTGCGGTGAATGATTTGCTGATCTGCCAAGGACTGGTCGGACACCAACATTCGGGGGGTGTGTTGGCGGCTGGCGTTTGATCGCGGAGCGATCAACGACTATGCGTCAGGTTTTCGCGGGACAGACCGGACTAAAGCACAGCCTTTGACCCACTGCGCGCAGCCGCGCTGCCGCCGATGTCGCTCATCCGCCGACGTCGGAGGACAGAATGATCACCGTGTCCCCTGCCTTCAGCAGACGAGCGGGATCGTTGGTGAACTCCTGACCATTCAGGCAACTCAAATAGCCGCGCATCAACGTGCCGGTCTGCAGACATTCCCCTTCGAGTTGCGGAAACCGCTCCCCCAGGAGTCGCAGCAGTTCGCCCAGCTTGGCCGCCGGAATGTGGACAGAGTCGCATCCTGACCGCTTACGCGGGATGCCCAGCAGTTCAACGTGAATCTGAGGAACTTCGGTCATTTGGTGAACACGTTCGCGGCCCAACCAGTTGTCGCGATGAGCGATTCAGGAGGCGTGGCGACCTCAACGCTCAACGAGGCCGCAGGCCCTAAACGCTCAACGTTTCCACGCGCCGTCGCCCCGTAACGGACATCGTACCGGGAATCCCCCATCGCTGGGAGCCAAACGCATCTTGCCGCATTTCGCGAATCTGAAGTACAAATCCTCCGCCTGCCAGAGGTTCGGGATGCGGCTGCGCGGTCGCTCCCCGGTGCTTCTCCCCTTCAATCGTCTCCTGCATGTTCTCTCGGCTCCGTGACTGGCTCTGTCCCGACCTCGGGATCGATCTGGGAACAGCGAACACTTTGATCGCTGTCCGGGGGAAAGGTCTGGTCGTTGATGAGCCCTCGGTGGTCGCGTTGGAAAAGGGATCACGTCGCGTGTTGGGGCATGGAACCGCCGTCGGCAAGCTGGCCAGGCAGATGATGGGCCGTACACCCGATTCCATCACCGCCGTGCAACCATTGCGGCAAGGGGCGATTACCGACTTCGAAGTTTGCGAAGCAATGCTCCGCTACCTGATGCAGAAGGCGGCACAACAAGGGGGCGGCATGCGTCCGCGCGTTGTGATGTCCGTCCCCTGCGAACTGACGCCGGTCGAGAAACGGGTCATTTTCAACAGTGCCGAGCGGGCCGGAGCAGGCCGCATCTATCTCGTCGAGAAAGTGAAGGCGGCCAGCATCGGGGCCGGACTGCCGATCAGTGAACCGATCGCCAGCATGATCTGCGATCTGGGGAGCGGGACATCGGAGATCGCCGTCCTCAGCCTCGCGGAGATCGTCGCGAGTCGTTCGCTTAAGGTCGCGGGTGATGAACTCGATCAGGCAATCGTGAACTATGTGCGGCGCACGTTTTCGCTCCGCATCGGTGTCCGCTCGGCGGAGCAGCTGAAGATTGACGTCGGCAGCGCATTCCCATTGGATGAAGAACTGACCTCCGAAGTCCGAGGTCTCGATATCGTCAGCGGCATCCCGCGGAAGGCGCTGATCACCAGTGAACAGGTGCGCGAGGCGCTACAGGAACCGTTGGCGGCGATCCTCGAGGGAGTTCGCTCGGTGATTGAACGCTGTGCTCCGGAACTGATCGCCGATCTGGCGGAGACTGGGATCGTGCTCTGCGGCGGGACGGCGCTGCTGCGCGGCATCGATCAACTATTTGCCGAACAACTCGGCATCCCGATCCGCATAGACGAAGACCCGCTGACGACGACCGTCCGCGGAACGGCCATTTGCCTGGAGCATCTGCAACATTGGAAAGGGCGGTTCCAGTCGGAAGCGGCGTGAGGCGACAAATGGCTGGGTCAGGATCACCACGGAGGCACGGAGACACGGAGACGATGAAGAGGCTGGTGACAACTCGCCCGACCATGTGCGTGTCCGGCGAGTCAGCGAAGCAAGAAAACGGAATCTGTTTTCATCTCAACAAAGTCATTGGCAGTATCCATCGAATCGTAACTCAGGGACTATCGCCACACCCCTCAATCCTCCGTGCCTCCGTGGTGAATTCCCAACGTGATCGAACCAAGCACTAGTAATTGACAGGCAAGGATGCCGCGTCCGTTGAACTCTTCGCCGAACTCGTCGACAGCCACCTGGCTGCTGTGGGGAGGTTGTGCGTTGTTGGCAGCACTGATGTGGCTCGCGCCAGAACGGGCGCTGGCACCATTGCGGCAGGGGATGCTTGATCTCACTGCGGTCGGACTGCAGTGGCTACCGGCTTCAGCCCCAAGCGATGCGTCGATGGCAGGGCAATCAACCGGTGAAGCAGCGGACAGGATCGCACAGCTCGAACAGGCCAACCGACGCCTGGAACTGCACGCAGCACAACTGCAATCCCGGATGCGGGAACTCGAAGCTCGAGCATCTGCTCCGCTCAATGTCACACTGCATCCGGCACTGGTGCAACATGCCGCGCTCGAAACTCGTGTCCTTGCCGAACTGGGGACCACCGACGCCGAGCGTCAACTTGTGGTTGGTCTAGGAACCTCTGCCGGACTGCAGGGGAGTGAACTGCTGATTTCACAGCATGAGCCGCTGATCGATCTCGGGCACGCCGCCGGAGTCGCACCAGACGATTTGTTGCTCGCCGGACAGTCATTGTGGGGCCGCGTGATCAGGCCCGGTCGTTGGACCAGCACTGTGCAGCCAGTGACCAGCCCGGAGTTCCGCATCGCCGTACGACTGGTCCGGAGCAGTCCCCAAGGGCCAGTCTTTGGGGCGCGCGGCATCCTGGTGGGGACCGGAACCGGCTGTCGACTCGAACAACTGCAGGCGACCGAACCGGTCTCCATTGGCGACCACATCTATACCGATTCTGCGGTCACGTCGCCGCAGCCGTTGTACTGCGGTATGGTGCAATCGGCGGAACTGCAACCGAGCGATCAGTTCTGGTCGATCGATGTCGTTCCGGCGTCACCGGTCCGACCTGACTCGCTGGTGATCCTCCGGCCGCAACTCAATGGCGTCCGCATCGCCAGTGATGAGAGTCCGGCGCAGCGCTGACGGTAACTCAACCTGCCGAAGATTGGACGTCATGCCCTACGACTCGAAACTTGCTGACCGCATTCGCGACATCGCTGTCCCGCTGGGCATGGTCGAGAAGAAGATGTTCGGCGGACTCGGGTTCCTGCTCGAAGGAAACATGTGCGTTGGGGGTCTGGAAAGAGACGCTGATCGCCCGTGTCGGTCCAGAAGCGTATGAACCGGCACTCAAGCGAACTGGCGTGAAGGAGTTTGACATCACCGGTCGCCCGATGCGCGGCTGGGTCATGGTTGAGGGGCAGGCAGTCAAGAAAGAGGCCGCGCTCCAGCAATGGATTCAGCTAGCCGTTGACTTCGTTCTCACGTTACCGCCAAAGTAGACGGCGGGATCCAGGGCTCAGAATCTCAAGTCCCTTGCCAGACCTCGCCGGTAACCCGAAGCGTCAGCGAGGGATGGAGCAGCAGGGGCCATGGTCACGATCCCTCGCTGACGCGTCGGGTTACCAAAGCATATCGAGCGAGGATCGAGAAACGAGAATCTAGAACGTAGAATCCCGAAGCCTGTTTCTAGATCCTCGATCCTCCGTCCTCGATCAGTCCACCCCCCACTCCCTACACCCCATGCATCCTCGCTATCGCAAACAAGCCTTCTTCGCCGGCCTGGGGACGGCCGGACAGGAGCGATTGGAGCGCGCACGTGCCGTGGTGATTGGTTGCGGGGCGCTCGGTTCGGTGATTGCCGAAACACTCGTCCGGGCGGGGGTCGGCTTTGTCCGAATCGTCGATCGAGACTTTGTCGATCTGTCCAATCTGCAGCGACAGGTGCTGTACGACGAACAGGATGTCGCCGACCGACTTCCAAAGGTGATCGCCGCAGAGCGCAAGCTGACCCGCATCAATCAACTCGTCACCATTGAGCCGCATGTAGCCGACGTCAGTGCGGCCAATGTCCGCGAGCTTGTGCGGGATTGTGAACTCATTCTCGATGGGACCGACAACTTCGAGATTCGCTATCTGCTCAACGATGTCGCACTGGAACTCGGCATCCCGTGGATCAACGGTGGCTGCATCGGATCGCACGGTCAGGTGATGCCGATCTTCCCCGGACGAACACCGTGCCTGCGCTGCCTGATGCCCGAGATCCCGGAACCCGGTTCAACGGAAACGTGTGACACCGCTGGTGTCCTCGGTCCAGCAGTCAACGTCATCGCGTCACTGCAGGCGACGGAAGCCCTCAAGATCCTCTCCGGGCAACCGCAGCTCGTTGTCCCCGCCCTCACGGTCGTTGATATCTGGGAAGGAACATGGCGACGGATGAATCTGAATCAGGCGACCTTGCGTCAGCACTGCCCTGCGTGCACTGGCGGGGAACGTCTGTGGCTCAGCGGCGAACGGGGCGGACAGTCGGTCGTCCTGTGCGGTCGGAACTCGGTGCAGGTAACCCCTGATGGCGGCCTGCGAGGATCGCTCAAAGAACTCTCCGCTCGGCTCCGGGCATCTGGTGAGGTCCGGGAGACACCATTTCTGGTGATCTTCCGCCCTGCCGAGACCGAACTCGAACTCACGCTATTTGCGGATGGGCGTGCAATCGTCAGCGGCACCGACGATCCTGCGCAGGCGCGATCCGTCTACGCGCAATACATCGGCTCCTAAGTAGCAGGCACTCTCCGAGTGCCGTCCGCAACACGTGTGACGTGATCTTCAGAGCGACGTCACCTCACGCAACTGCCCCAGCGTCTCAGCCCTTCTCCGTCAGCACGTTCACCGCTTCAAACGGACGTCCTTCGAGCATTTCCAGGCTCGCACCGCCGCCGGTGCTCACGTGGGTCACCTTGTCGGCCAGACCGAACTGCTGAATCGCCGCCGCACTGTCGCCGCCACCAATGATGCTCACGGCATCGGAGTTGGCGACCGCTTCCGCCACGGCCCGAGTCCCGGCGTCAAACGGCGGCATCTCGAACACCCCCATCGGTCCATTCCAGA
>JAGQQB010000119.1 GCA_020426425.1 Planctomycetaceae bacterium
GCAAACGGATCGCCCTGTCGCCGATCGACGTGCCGATCGCGCCCTCAGACTTCTCCGTGACTCTGCGACTCCGTGAGATGATCAATCCTGGCGAGAAGGGGTGAACGGCTGCCGTGGAAGCAGGTGATCGCTCACATCAGTTTGGAAGTCAGCGCACAGCGGTGCCAATCTGATCGGCGAAATGCTGATGGTCGAGCTTGGTACTCGGCGCGAAACCGGGCGTCTGGACTCCGGTTCGTTCCAAGTCTTCCTTCCCAAACTTGAAGTCGGTTAACGGCGTCGGATGGCACGCTGATTCAACATGCAAGGGGCGTTGGTTGATAGTGAAGTCCTTGTTCGACCGCTTCATGTGGGCAGCGGAAACAGTCGACGGGCGTTGTTGGTGGTGATCTCGGCGATCTCTTCAATGGTCAAGTCGTGCAGTTCTGCGAGACAGCGGGCCGTGTGAACCACGTGCGCCGGTTCGTTGCGTTTACCTCGCATCGGGACTGGGGCAAGATAGGGAGAGTCGGTTTCGACGAGGATGCGATCGAGGGGAATGGAGCGGGCGACTTCGCGGAGGTCGGCGTTCTTCTTGTAGGTCAGCATGCCAGCGAAGGAGAAGAAGAGACCGAGGTCGAGGCCAAGACGTGCGGTCTCACTGCTGCCGCAGAAGCTGTGCATCACACCTTGGAGCGGAGCCTCTTGAGCGAGTCGCTGCAGGAGCTGAGTCGCTTCGACTTCGGCGTCGCGGCAATGGACGACGAACGGCTTGCCGGTCAGTTGCGAGAGGCGGACGTGTCGTTCGAAGTATTCCTGCTGCAGCTCGAATGGGGCGAAGTCCCAATACTTGTCGAGCCCAGTCTCGCCAATTCCAACTACCTGGGGGTGGGCGACGAGTTCTTCGATCGTGTCGAAGTCGTGCGGGGCTGCCTGCGAACAGTAGTTGGGATGAACACCGACGACTGCAGACACCTGCGGGTATTGCTCGGCCAGGGCAATTGCCGCCTGACTGCTGCTCGCACTGACACCAATGGTGATGATGTGCCCTACCCCGGCCGTTTGCGCGCGGTCCAGAAGTTCGACACGGTCGGGTGCGAGCGACTGTTCGTCGAGATGGGCGTGAGTATCGATCAGGAACATGGCGTAAGGAGTCGGAAGTGAGGGGAATGCCGACTATACATGGGCTTCACCGTTGGTCATTGGTGGGTGGCGTTCACAGGTCGGTTGGTTGAGGGTAGATGCGCCACGGTTGAAATGGTTGAGGTCGGCGAGGGGCCGATGCCATCAATTTCTCCATGCGGGCCAAGTGCCCTTGAACTCACGTCTGCCGATGGAAGCGGCGGCCTTTGAGTTCGAAGCGAGGGAGTGAATCGACAGGGACGGCGACGACTTCGGCAACGAAGTTCAGTCGGTCTTTGATGGTGTGCTGGACAAGGTCGACGAGTTGTTTGACGGCAGAGACGTCGAGGTCGGGGGTGGGTTCGAGTTCGATTCTCAGATGCGGCATCGCGCGGCGGGTTTCGACCGTGGTGCGGTATTCAATGACCGAGGCGAACTCGCGCAGGATGGCATCGAGACTGGAGGGGAAGACGTTGTTGCCGCGGATGGTGACCATGTCATCGGCGCGGCCAAGGATGCCGCCTTCGAGTCGCATCAGTTCGAGTCCACTCGGACAGGGATCTGTTGCGACACGAACGAGATCGCCGGTGCGATAACGGATGACGGGTTGTCCCCAGCGACCAAGATTGGTGATCAGCAGTTCGCCAACTTCGCCCGGCGGCATGGGGGCGAGGGATTCGGGATCGACAACTTCGGCGATCGCCTCGGTTTCGAGGATCAGTAATCCGCCCGGCGCCGCCTCTGGTTCGATGCCAAGTGAACCGATGTCGGTCATGCCCCAGTGATCGAACACCCGCGCGCCCCAGGCTTGCTCAATACGTGTCCGAATGGCGGGGATCGCGCCCCCGGGTTCTCCAGCGACGATGATTTTGCGAACGCCGGTCGCCTGCAGGTCAAGGCCGAGTTTCTCGGCGACTTCGGTCAGCCGCAGGGCGTAGGTGGGAGTACAGCAAATGACGGTCGCCTGCATTTCCGCAATCATGCGGAGTCGTGCTTCGCTGGTCATGCCGCCCATGGTGAGGCAGAGGTTGCCCAGTCGCTGCGCGCCTTCGAACGCGGCCCAGAAGCCGATGAATGGACCGAAGGAAAAGGGGAATGCAAAGACATCCGACGCCGTGATGCCGACAATGCGATAGATTTGGGCCCAGCAATCCATGAACCAGTCCCAGCTGGGTCGGGTGTCGAGCCACTTCATCGGCTTGCCGGTGGTGCCGGATGTCTGGTGCAGCCGACAGTAGTGGCTGAGTCCATACGTGAGGTTCGAGCCGTACGAGGGATGCTGGTTTTGATCGTCAACCAGTTCTTGCTTGGTACAGACGGGCCAACTGCGGAAGTCCTCCAGTGAATTGAGTGACTGCGAATCGACTCCGGCTGCGGCGAGTTTGCGGGACCAAAAGGGATTGCTCTCTTCGACTGCGGCGACAAGCGCCTGCAGGCGTTGCAGTTGCCGCGAGCGCAGGGCCGCGTTGTCAAGTTGTTCGGGGAAGTTCATCGTCTATTCGTCCGGTCATTCACTGACTGCATCAGGGTACTGTAGTGAACGTGACGGCGGTGGTCACTGGCGTGAGGCGTGTGACTGTGATTGTACGATTGTCACAGGGCTTCGTCGGGAACGAAGCGGTAGCCGGTGCCACGAACCGAGAGTAGATAGCGAGGGATGGCGGGATCGGCTTCGATGTATTTGCGAAGGCGCATGACAAAGTTGTCGATGGTGCGAGTCGACACCTCGCTACTTTGTTCCCAGACATCTTTCAGAATGCGACTGCGTGAGAGGACGTCCCCGGCGTGGTCGATGAAGTAAGCCAGCAGTTGCATTTCGAGCGTGGTGAGTGTGCTCGTTTCTGCGCCACGACGGACTTCGAATTTGCGGAAGTCAACGTCAACATCGCCGAAGCTGTAGTTGTCCCGCGTTTGACTACGGGCGCGGGACTCGCCAACGCGCATCAGCCGTTCGTTGCGGGAGAGGAGATTTCGGGTGCGACTGAGGAGTTCGGGGAGCGCGAAGGGTTTGGCCATGTACTGATCGGCCCCGCATTCGAAGGCATGGGCACGGTCTTCGGTGAGTGTTCTGGCGCTGAGTACGAGAACGGGGAGGATGGGATCGAGTTCGCGAATGCTGCGGCAGATTTCGTAGCCACTCATGCCAGGCAACATGAGGTCGAGGAGGACAAGATCGACGCGACCAGGATGGTCTTCGAGGTACGTGAGTGTCGCGGGTCCATCGCCCATGACAAGGGCTTCGTAGCCTTCGGCCTGCAGGTTGAATCGCAGGCCGGTGGCGATGGATTCTTCATCTTCGACGATCAGGACAAGCTTCTGACCGGACTTCATCTGCTGGCCTCTTGCAGTTGTGATTCAGGTTGAGGAGAGGGCTGGGGACGCTGCAATTCGACTCGTCCTGGGAGTTCGATCACGAAGGTGCAGCCGGCGGCCCCATCATCGCGATCTTGCAGGGTGACGCGACCTCGCATTTTCTTGACGAGTGTATGCACGATGTACAGACCGAGTCCGGTCCCCTTCTGGCGACGTTCGAGTTCGCTGCCACCACGGTAGAAGATGCGGAAGATCTTCTTGCGGTCTTCGAGGGGAACCCCGGCTCCGTTGTTGGAGATGCGGATCTTGAGGCGTCGCGAGCCGACTGGATACGCATCGACAATGACCTCGGCGGGACTGCCACCGTACTTCACAGCGTTGTCGAGCAGATTGGAAAGAATCAGTTCGAGCACGATCCTGCGCGCACTGATGGCGAGCGGGGTGGCACGAAACTGAAAGACATCGCGAGCGTTTAGACCGCGATGGGCACAAACCGACTCGGCCATTTGGCGTAAGAGCGGTTCGAGTTCCAGCACAACCGGTTCTTCGTTTTCGCCCAGCGCATCGAGTCGACCGACCTCCAGCAACTGGTTGATGAGTTGATCGAGCCGCTTGAGTTCAGTCGCCATGATGCCGTGAAACTCATCCCGCTGGGTCTCGGTCAATTGCCGCATGCGCAAGGTTTCGAGATAGAGCTGCAAGGCAGCGATGGGGGACTTGAGTTCGTGGGTTACACTGTCGACGAAGTTCGCTTGTCGGTTGTTGAGGGCAATTTCTTTGAGTGTGAGCACCAGCCAGACTGAAAGTCCGGCGAGGATGAGCGTAAAGGCGAGTACGCCAATGGTGAGCGCCGTCCATTTTGCACGTTGGGCGAGTAAGACGATCCAGCAGACCATCAACGTCACGTTGAGGGCCATCAGCGAAACGCTCAACGTGATCGGCAGGTGAATGGAGCTGCGGCGGCGGAAGTATGTCGCCATGATGTCGTGGAGTCTGTGGTCGTTGGTTGTCGCGTTGTGGGCGATGTAGGGGAGATTGAACGCGGCTGGGTGCGGCTGGTTGAGATGGTTGAGTGTGGCTGCGGCACGGTTGAGATGGTTGAGCCGTTCAGAGAATCGAGTGGAGGCCGGATCAGTTGACGCGTTGCGGGAGCAGTGGGCCGCTACCGGGGGGGACGGGGGTCAGTTGCTCGGGAACTGAGTCCACTGGTGGGACCGGGATCGGTGGGGGCGTGTTGTCCAAAGGTTGCGCTGGCTGTGGCAAGGGGGCGAACGGCTGGGGTAGCGGATCGACAGGCTGTGATGCCGGGGTGACGGTCTCTGCGAAGAATGGGGTCAGGTGTGGCGCTGGTCCGGCCAGTGCGAGCGCCGTGTTGAGGACATCGCGCGAACGTTCGTCGCCATCTTGATGCAGGATCACACCTAGCAGGAAGAGGCGGTCGGGATCGCGAATGTCTTCAGCCACCCAATCGGCGACACGATGGATGAGATACTTGCGGGCGAGGGTGTTGTCGCCCAGCAGGTCGGCGAGTGGCTCTGCGTGCAGGGGCCACGAGGGATCGAGTTGCAGGCCGAGTTTGTAGTTGTCGATCGCCTCGCGAAAGCGGCTCCGGGCGGCATCGGTGAGTGCGAGACGGAAGCGGGGGACTGCTTGATCGCGGGCGGCCGCAACTGCATGTCGATAGTCTAGGGCGGCCGTGGCATAGTGAATCTTGCGGAGATCCTGGTCGCCACGATCGACGAGACGAATCGCTTGAATCTGCTGCTCAGGGGTCGATTCGGGAACCACTTGCTGGACCGGTGGCACCGGCGTGGCGATGAGTTGGCCAACACGCTGGTCCGCATTGTTGGCGGCAGGATCGCTGAAAGTGGGATCGGTCATCGGCGCCGAGAAGGCACCACTGGGGAGTTGGGTTTGTCGTGGATCCCAGTTGAGGACCGTACCTGGTTGAGGGAAAGCCAAGGCCGGAGTCACCTGCTGGTAGACCAGCGGGGGAGCGTAGCCAATTGGGGCAACACTGAGGTAGGACGGTCCCCAGGAATAGGAGTGGACATTGACGAAGCCGTAGGACCTTGCAGAGATACCATAGCCGGGATAGCCATTCACGTACCGCATGTCGCCAGGATGCGAGCCGGGTGAGGGGTGTCCGTAGCGTCGCTGGTACTGGTACTCTGCCTGGGTGGGGCCATAGGGCCGACCGGTCGGCCCGTAAACGATCGGGTGACCATGGCGGTGATGCTGTGCCGAGGCCGAGCCAGCCGCGATTGACACGACGACAACTGTCACCAAAAGCCCGCGCATTGACCAATCGCGACGACGCCCAGAGTGAACTGGCAACATGTGTATCCCCTTGTGAGGCAGAACCGACCACGTCCCGTCCGCAATGCATGTTACCACGCCAGGAAGGGGGCGGTCGAGGAGATGTTGGGGGAAATCGTGGGTCGTGGTGCGTCGGACGAATCGTGGCGCTTTCCGGCAATGACTGGCCAAGTCCTCCGATGCTGGCCGTGTCGGGGACGACTGCCAGGTGACGGATGTAGCCGGTGGGTTGTCGGATGTCGATTTCCCAGGGGCGGGTTCGTCTTTTCGTGATCTTATGTTTCGGCATAGGATTCGCGGCGAACCGAGGGACGTCCAGAGACACGGATGGTGTTTCTGGCGATCCAGTTCGCGATGACAAGTCGGTCGGAATTGATGCCTGCATGTTTCGCATCATCCGCCGATGAGATTCTGTCCATGGATGGGACATATTCCGGTGAGAATTCGAAGTGAGCGATTTGAAGGCTGGTTGGCTCCGCTGGCGGTGTGGTGCCTGAAGGGGCTGTTCCTGCTAGTGCGCCGAAAGCTGGTGTTGTCGGACCCGGTAACGAGTCCGTATGTGCGACCGCAGAGCGAGACGTTCACCTACTGTGTGTGGCACGACTCGTTGATCATTCCACTGTTCCTTGGTCGCCAACCAGCGACGATGGCATTGGTTGGTGGACATCGTGATGGGGGTTTCGTGGCGAACTGTTTGCGCTGGCTGGGGATCCCGTGCGCGCGAGGATCGGCCTCGAAAGGGGGCGTCCAAGCGGTGCGGCAGCTGATCGAAGAGAGTGCTGGGCAGCATCTCGTGCTGACGCCCGATGGTCCACGTGGACCGCGACGGACGATGAAGGCGGGTTGCGCGTTCCTCTCGGCTCATACTGGAAAGGCGGTTGTCCCGACCGCCTGCGCCTGTACGAATGCCTGGTATGTTGGGAGCGGCTGGACCGATCTGATGATTCCGAAGCCTTTCTCAAAGCTGTACGTGGTGTGCGCACCGCCGATAGTGGTGCCAACAGCGGCGAACAAGGAACAACTGGCTCAATTCACGCAGCGCATTCAATCGGAGATGGATCGCGTGCAACAGGCAGCCGATGAACTGGCGGGCGTGCAACGTCCGTCGACCATGGAGCAAACGGCAACGCCAAGACGTCGTGCAGCGTGACGTACGAGGACCATAGTCGCTAGACTCGCGGTGTTCTCGCCGATTTGTACCTGAACCGCCTCACAGCCATGTCTCAGCGATTCCTCGATCACCTCACCCAGCAACTTGCCGAGATTCGTGAGAACGGATTGGAGAAGCCCGAGCGGGTGATTACCGCTCCGCAAGAGCCGCATCTGCACATTACCGGGGACCGCGAGGTCCTGAATTTGTGCGCGAACAACTATCTGGGTCTGGCAGATGATGAGCGGATCGTTGCCGCAGCGCACGCGGCGCTGGATCGGTGGGGCTATGGCATGGCCTCGGTGCGGTTTATTTGCGGCACGCAAGGGGTACACAAGGAACTGGAACAGGGGCTGTCGGAGTTCCTGGGGACCGACGATACGATTCTGTATTCGTCCTGCTTCGACGCCAACGGGGGGTTGTTTGAGACGCTGTTGACGGCTGAGGATGCGATCATTTCGGATGCGCTGAATCACGCGAGCATTATTGATGGCGTGCGTTTGTGTAAGGCGCAGCGCCTGCGGTATCGCAACAACGACATGGCCGATCTCGAGCAGCAACTCCAAGCGGCTAAGGACGCCCGGTTTCGGATGATCGCCACCGATGGCGTGTTCTCAATGGACGGGTATCTGGCGAACCTGCCGGCGATTTGTGAACTCGCGGACAAGTACGACGCGCTGGTGATGGTCGACGATTCGCACGCGGTTGGCTTCATGGGACCAAATGGTGGTGGGACACCGGAACACTTTGGGGTGAGCGACCGGATCGATGTGATTACCGGGACGCTCGGCAAGGCACTCGGCGGAGCAAGTGGGGGATACACGTCAGGGCGACAGGCGATGATCGACCTGTTGCGGCAGCGCTCGCGCCCTTATCTGTTCAGCAATTCGCTGGCACCACCGATTACTGCGGCTTCGTTGGTCGCCCTCGATCTGGTACGCAATTCGCCACAGTTGCGGCAACAGCTCGCCGAGAACACGCGGTATTTCCGTGAGGCGATAATGGCGGCCGGCTTTCGAATTCTGCCGGGCGAGCATCCCATCGTGCCGGTGATGCTCGGGGACGCGGCGCTGGCGAATCGGATGTCCGAATCGCTGCTGGCGCAGGGGGTCTATGTGATCGGGTTTTCGTTTCCTGTGGTGCCGCGTGGCGAAGCGCGTATTCGAACGCAGATGTCAGCGGCGCATACGCGGGCGGATCTGGAGTTCGCGGTGGAGCAGTTCGTGGCAGTGAAGCGGGAGTTGGGGATCGCGGACGCGACGTGATTCGTAACGAGCCAATTGCGAGTTGGAACGCGGAGCGATCCACGACTATGGTGTTACTTTTCCACGGAGAAGCGATGCACCGTATGCTGCGTGTATTTCTCGCCAGGACGTAGCACGCTAGTGGGGAACTCGGGATGGTTGGGTGAGTCGGGATAGTGCTGGCACTCAAGGCAGAACGCGCCGTGCTTGGGGGCGTTGCCGCAGCCGGGCCCGCCATTGAAGTGATTCGACGTGTAGAGCTGCACACCAGGCTCTGTGGTGGCGACTTCCATCACGCGGCCACTGCCAGGATGCACAGCGCGGGCCACTGTTCGCAGTTCGCCGTTGGCATCCTTGATGACGAAGCAATGATCGTAACCGCCGCTGATTTGTTCGATGCGCTCGCCAATCGCATGCGGATCGCGGAAATCGAACGGGGTGCCAGCAACAGGAATGATGACTCCCGTTACCAGAATGTCGGCATCGGCTTCGAGATACTGCTCTGCATGCAGCTGGAGTACGGTGTCATAAACAGTCCCGGCATCGACCCCGCCGAGATTCCAGTATGCATGATTCGTGAGGTTGAGCACCGTGGGAGCGGTCGTCTCGGCAACGTACTCCAGATGCAGTTCGTTGCCGGTCAGCCGATAGGTAACAGCCACCGAGAGTTCGCCGGGATAGCCTTCGTCTCCATCAGGACTGACGATCCGAAACGTGACATGATCTGGCTGCGGTTCCGCATCCCAGACGTAACGATTGAAGCCGCGGCGTCCGCCATGCAGATGGTTGGGGCCATTGTTCACGGCGAGTCGGTATTCCTGACCATCGAGTGTAAAGCGGCCTTTGGCGATCCGGTTGGCGAACCGGCCACAAATCGCGCCGAAGCTGCTCGGGTTGTGGACGTAAGTATTGCTTTCCGCATGCCGCAGGTTGACATTCGCCCGCTGGCCGTCGCGGTCGGGCGCTTCGAGCGCGACGATTGCGGCACCGAGGTTGGTGAGTTGGACCTGGAGCTGGTCGTTCTCCAGCGTGAACAGGGTGACTTCGACACCTTCGGGGGTGTGTCCCCAGTGATCAACGGTGAGGCTCATATTGTGTGTCCTTGGTAATGTGAATCGAGTCGTGTCTGAAGTTGCCACCACCAACCGGAAATGGGCTGGATCGAGGCGAGCCGGG
>JAGQQB010000011.1 GCA_020426425.1 Planctomycetaceae bacterium
AACAAGATCGCAGTGCAAATCGAACTGCAGATGGCGCCCGCCCCTGGAGTGCGTCTGGCGCAGGGCAGTCCTTTCCACAAATCACAGACGCCTCCACGATCAAACGCCTCTGCCGCAGGCAGCATAAAGGACAGCTGTCATCCAGTGGATGCACCGTCCGAATTTGCACGCACCGAATGCTCGCCAACGCTCCCAGAGGGCGTTACACTGCTGCGCTTCGACCCTGCGCAGGCATTTTCAAGGAATGCTGTGGACTGCGCGGGGAAACGCATGCGCGGAGTTTGAGGTACAGCGGTTATGGCTGTTACGGCAGTGGTCGGTCTCCAGTGGGGCGACGAAGCAAAGGGGAAGATCGTCGATCTTCTCACTGATAAATACGAGGTTGTGGTCCGCTATCTGGGCGGAAACAACGCGGGTCACACCGTGATGTTTGGTGGCAACACCTATAAACTCTCCCTGCTGCCAGCAGGGATTCTGCGGTCCAATGTGACCTCGGTGATCGCCAACGGGGTCGTGATCAACCCCGCCGCCCTACTCAAGGAGATTCAATCCGTCGTCGACCAGGGAGTCGAGATTGGCGAACTGCTGATCAGTGACCGGGCCCATGTGATCTTCCCGTATCACCTCGCGGAAGAAGCCGTGCTGGAACAGCGGCGCGGTGATCAGGCGATCGGCACCACAATGCGCGGGATCGGGACCTGCTACCGCGACAAGATCGGTCGCACGCACGCCATTCGCGTGGGGGACATGTATCGCCCCGACTACTTCCGCCAGCGATTGGAAGAGGTTGTCGAGCAGAAGAACGTGATCATTCAGGCGCTCGACCCGTCAGCGGAAACGCTGTCCGCCGCCACAATCTACGACGACTATTGCCGCCTCGCCGAGCAAATTGCTCATCGCGTGACCGATACGACCGCCTATCTGCACAAGGCGCTCAAGCAAGACAAGAACATGTTGTTCGAAGGAGCGCAAGGGAGTCTGCTCGACATTGACCATGGGACGTTTCCGTTCGTGACGTCGTCCAACAGCTCCGGCTGCGGGATTCATGTCGGCAGTGGCGTGCCAGAGCGGGTGATCGACCAGATGATCGGCGTCGTCAAGGCATACACTACCCGAGTCGGGGGCGGCCCCTGTCCCACGGAGTTGCACGATCAGACCGGTCAGCATATTCGCGATGAAGGCCACGAGTATGGCACCGTGACCGGGCGACCGCGTCGCTGCGGCTGGTTCGATGCCGTCGCCACCGGCTATGGCGCCCGAGTGAGCGGGGTCGACTGCATCGCCGTGATGCTGCTCGACGTGCTCAGCAAACTCGACGAAGTCAAGATCTGCGAGGCGTACGAGATCAACGGGGAACGGACAACCGACTTTCCCAGCCATATCCAGGATCTGGAATTAGCGAAACCGATCTACCGAACACTGCCCGGCTGGAAACAGGACATCACCGGCATCCGCAAACTGGAAGATTTCCCAAAGGAAGCTCGCGCATACATCGACACGGTAAGCGAACTGGTCGAGCGACCTGTGGAAATCGTCTCGATTGGCCCTGACCGTGAACAGACAGTGTTTTGTTAATGCGAATCAGCGCGCCCTCCACTGCTCGTTGCGATCTGCTCCGGATAACGTGGCCACACACGCTTTGAACCAACACCTCCTCCTGCCCTGTTTGACTTCGAGTCACCTGCAATGTCATTGATTGTCCAGAAGTTCGGTGGGACCAGCGTTGCCACAAGTGAGCGGATCCTCGCTGCCGCGCGTCGGGCGGTCGACGCCAAACGTGCGGGACACCAGGTGGTGATGGTTGTCTCCGCTCGGGGAAAGAAAACCGACGAACTGGTCGATCTCGCGGCCCAGATCACCGATGCCCCGCGCGCTCGCGAAATGGACATGCTGCTCTCGACGGGCGAACAGGAATCGGTCGCGCTGGTGGCGATGGCGATTCACACGCTGGGAGAACAAGCGGTCAGCATGACTGGTGGTCAGATCGGCATCATCACCGATTCCACCTTCTCGAAAGCCCGCATTCGCTCCATCTCGACCGAGACCATCCAGCGGCATCTCGATGCTGGCCGCATCGTGGTCGCCTGTGGCTTCCAGGGGGTTGATGATGAGCAGAACATCACCACCTTGGGTCGCGGCGGCAGCGACACCACCGCGACCGCACTAGCGGCTGCCCTCCGTGCGAAAGAGTGCGAAATCTACACCGATGTCGAAGGGGTCTTCTCCACCGATCCTCGCGCGGTGCCCGAAGCCCGCAAGATTCAGCAGATCTCCTACGATGAAATGCTCGAACTCGCAAGCGTTGGTGCCGGGGTGATGCACTCGCGGTCGATCGAATTCGCCAAGAAGTTCAATGTCCCGCTGCGGGTGCGGCCTTCGTATGCCGATGGCGTCGGCACACTGATTGCCGCTGCTGGCGATAGTGACTCCCGGGTCGTCACCGGCTTGGCACTCGTGAAGAACGAAGCCCGGGTGACGATGCTCGATCTCCCCGACCGTCCTGGTGTGATGAGCACGATCTTTACCCGGATGGCCGCCCACAAGATTCCTATCGACATGGTCGTGCAGAACGTCGCTTCGCAAGGGAAGGCAGAGGTGTCGTTCACAGTTCCGGCGTCGGATCTTGCTGAAACGCTGACTGCAGGTGAAGAGGCGATTCGCGAGTTGGGTGCCGGACAGATCCAGAGCGGCACCCATGTCGCCAAGGTCTCTGCCGTCGGCAACGGAATGCGAAGCCACTCCGGTGTCGCCGCCCAGATGTTCCAGACGATCGCCAACCAGGGTGCGAATATCGAAATGATCACGACCAGCGAGATCAAAATCTCCGCGCTGGTTGACCGATCTGGCGCCGATGGATTGCTGCAGCATCTGCATCAGGACTTCCAACTGGAAGCCCCACGGCCTACCGCACCAGCAGTCGGTGTGAAGCAGACTGGCCCAGCGACCTGGGATGCCGCCGCCCACGATGCCCTGCTGCGGGAAGTGGTCGGTCGCCTGGGGAGCATGGAAGACATCGTCGTCAGCGAAGTGCTCCTCGATGACACGCAGTCCCGTGTCACGATTCACAACCTCCCCGACATCCCCGGCACGTGTGCCCAGCTGTTCACCGCAGTGGCCGAAGGAGATGTCATGGTCGACATGATTGTCCAGAACGTCAGTCATGCTGGGGCCGCAGAGATTTCGTTCACGGTTCCCAAGGCCGACCTCGATCGCTGCCTGCTGCTCGTCCGCGAAGTCCTCTCGGCCTGGGAGGGAGCGCAGCTCTCGTCCGAACGGGACATCGCCAAGTTGACGGTCGTTGGAATTGGACTGCGAACGCACACCGGCGTCGGCGAAAAAATGTTCCGTGCCCTGGCCGAAGCTGACATCAACATTCAGATGATCAATACCAGCGAAATCCGCATGAGCGCCGTCGTTCAGTTAGATCAGGGAGCCAACGGACTCACTGCGCTGGAACAGGCCTTTGGTCTCGGATCACATTGATGTGGCAGAGGGGACGGCGGGCTAAGGCGCGATGTCCCGATGGCGAATTCGCACGCCCGAGACCTCGTTTGCTCGCGCCTACTTGCCGCTTGACGGCCTCGTTACAATCCTTGTTCACACAACAGATTTCACGCTTCAACCCAGTATATCCTATGTCGCAGCGCATTCACAATTTCTCGGCCGGTCCCGCGGTGTTGCCGGTGGAAGTCCTGGAGGAAGCGCGAGACAACCTGTTGTCGTTGGGAGACAGCGGGATTGGTATTCTCGAACACTCGCATCGCGGATCGGCGTTCCTGGCGGTCTACAATCAGACGGTCGCCGATTGTCGGAAACTGGCCAACATCCCAGATGACTACCACGTGCTGTTCCTGCAGGGGGGGGCGTCGTCGCAGTTCTTTATGGTGCCGCAGAACCTGCTGCAGCAGGATCAGACAGCAGATTACCTGGTAACCGGATCGTGGTCCGAAAAGGCGGTAAAGCAAGCCAAGCGATTTGGCCATCCTCACGTCGCCGCCAGCAGCAAAGACCGCAACTTCTGCTACATCCCTCAGACTGCCGAGTACTCGGACAAGCCGGCCTACGTTCACTTCACCTCGAACAACACCATTTTCGGTACGCAGTGGGCCAGCGAACCGAACAACCCCTCGGGCGTGCCGCTGATTTGCGATGCAAGCAGCGACATCTTTTGCCGCCCGATTGACGTGCGGAAGTACGGATTGATCTACGCTGGCGCGCAGAAGAACCTCGGCCCCTCGGGCGTGACGCTGGTCATCATCCGAGATGATCTCGTCAAACAGGGCGCGCTCGACATCCCCGAGATGCTGCAGTACCGCACCCATGCGGAGAACGAATCAGCCTACAACACCCCGCCCACATTCGGCATCTACCTGATGGGGCTGGTATTCCAATGGATGCTCAAACAGGGTGGCCTTTCCGAAATACAGCGGCTGAATGAAGACAAGGCGCGACCGCTGTACGACTTCCTCGACCAAAGCACCCTATTCCGCCCCACCGCCGATGACGGCAGCCGCTCACTGATGAACGTCACCTTCGTGACTGGCAACGAGACCATCGACAAGCGATTCATTGCCGAGGCGAAAGCCGCCGGGTTCGATGGCCTCAAAGGTCACCGCAGTGTCGGCGGCATGCGGGCAAGCATCTACAACGCGTTTCCAGCCGCCGGCGTCGAGGCGCTCGTCAGCTTCATGCGGGACTTCGAAGCAGCGCAGTGATCAGGGCGTCGCGTACGCCACGAGAGTGAGCCGTGTCGACCATACGTGCCCATCACGGTTGGTGTGTTGACGGCAGCGGCTCTGGTTTGCTCTCACCGAGCCACATCCCATAGTCTCTTGGTCTCGGTGCGGTCCCAGTCGTGTGCCGCCCGATGTCTCAGATCACACTCAGGCTGTGCCGATGATGTCTCGCCGTACCGGAATTGCCATTGCCGCGTTTCTACTAGCCACGATCGCCGCAACGCATTGCGCCATGGCCAACTCGCCCAATGTGCTGATCATCATGGCCGATGACTGCACATTCAACGACTTGCCGATGTACGGTGGACAGAATGCGTTCACGCCGAATCTGGTGCGATTCTCTTCCGAAGGGCTGACGTTCAATCACGCGTATCTGACCTCGGCGATGTGTCAGCCCTGCCGGGCGGAGTTGTACAGCGGTCAATTCCCGTTGCGGAATGGCTGTGCGTGGAATCACTCGGCAAGCCGTAAGAGCACGATCAGTCTGCCGCAGCATCTCAGGCCGCTCGGTTACAGGGTGGGGATCGCTGGCAAGGTGCATGTGAAGCCAGAGCAAGTCTTCCCCTTCGACAACGTCCCCGGTTTCGATTCCAACTGCGTGCGGGATCCAACGCAAACTCACGACACCACGGGGATTCGCGACTACATGTCGAGTGACGCGTCACAGCCATTCTGCCTTGTGGTCGCTCTGGTCGATCCGCACCTGCCCTGGGTAATGGGCGATCCGTCCCGCTATCCTCCAAAGCAGCTCAAGCTGCCGCCGAACATCGCCGACACGCCGGTCACGCGGCAGGACTACTCCAAGTACCTCGCCGAAATCACCTACATGGATGGGCAGGTGGGGGACATCCTGCAGGTGCTAACCGAAACCGGTCATGCCGAGGACACACTTGTGTTGTTCACCTCCGAACAGGGGGCACAGTTCCCGGGCTGCAAGTGGACGAACTGGGATACCGGATTGCATACGGCATTGATCGCCCGCTGGCCCGGCAAGGTCGCCTCCGGAGAGCGGACTGACGCCATCGTGCAGTACGCCGATGTGGTCCCCACGCTGATTGAACTCGCTGGTGGTGACCCAACCACGCATCCCTTCGATGGCCGCAGTTTTGCGGACGTGTTACGTGGCGCGGCAACTGCACATCGGGACTATGCATTCGGCATGCACAACAATGTCCCGGAAGGCCCGCCCTACCCCATTCGCGCGATCACCAACGGCCAGTGGCGGTACATTGAGAACCTGACTCCCGGCGAGTTGTACATCGAACGGCACGTGATGGGTGGCGGGCGGCTGAACAATCCTTACTGGTTCACCTGGATGGGCACCAGTGCCGACAATCCGCATACGTACATGCTGGTCAAGCGCTATCTGTCGCGTCCCGCCGAACAGCTGTATCACACGGCGAACGATCCGTACGAGTTGAACAACCTGGCCGACGATCCCGCCGCCCAGGAGATCAAAGCCAGACTGCGCGACGAACTGCATCAATGGCGGGCAGCACAAGGCGACCCCGGTCCACCTGAGGACACATGGGAGACACTGAAAGCAGCCCGCCAGGGGGAGCATCTCTACTTCCCGGCGGAATAGCTGGTCCGCGAGGTTTGCAGCCCAACCTGCTGCCGGGCATAATTGAAGGCTGATCTGTACGGTCCACTGCCCGAACTTGGGAGTTACTGGTTGTGATTTGCTCCGCCTCCGCTTGTCTTCCGAACTGGCGATCATTGACGTTGCTGTTCTGCCTCGGCCTGATGCTCGTGACCGAGAACTTGTCGGCAGCCCCACCACGACGCCCGCAGCAACCTCAACAACAACTTCCTGATCTGAAATCTCCGGCGGACAAGTTGCGGTTCCTGGAAATGATCCGCATGAGTTTCCCGGCCACTCGTGCTGGTCGGTCAGTGACGTTTACGTCGGAAGACCTGGACCGGGATCTGGAGCGTTACGTCGCCCGGGGAACGAGCACTCCGTTCGCCGATCTGATTGATGACGAAACCTTCATTCGCCGCGCGACACTAGACGCGACCGGGCTGGTTCCCAGCGCCAATCAGGTGAAGAAGTTTGTCGCCGATCCGAATCCCAAGAAACGAGCCGCACTCGTTGACCAGCTGGTCGAATCCGATGCATTCGCCCGCAAATGGGCACGTTACTGGCGCGAGGTGGTCTTCTACGAATCGACTGCCAATCGCAACATGGTCAACCCGCAGGCATTTGAAGACTATCTGTACAAGGAGTTCAAACAGGGAACATCGTGGGACCGCATTGTGGGCGAACTGATGTCGGCGACCCCACAACGGCAGCGGGACAAGAAGCCGCAGGATAACGGTTGGCAACAGGACAACGGCCCGAACAACTTCATCCTCGCGTGTGAAAACAAGCCGGAACTGATCGCGTCGAACACGGCCCGAATCTTCATGGGGATCAGCATCGGTTGTGCAGAGTGTCACGACCATCCATTCGACAACTGGAAACGAGAGCAGTTCCACGAACTGGCCGCCTTCTTCTCCAGCGGGAAGTACTACATGACCGATCAGTACGATCCGTCAAAGAAGGAAGAGATGAAGCCCAAGTTCATTCTCGGGGAAATGCCGCCCCCGAATCTCAAGCCCGATCAGCGCCGCGTCGCCGGGGCGGCATACTTGATTTACAACCCCGACAACTACTGGTTCGCCCGCGCGTATGTGAACCGCATGTGGAGCGAACTAGTGGGCGATGGCTTCTACTCCGTAGACAGCCTCGGCCCAGACAAGGATGTGGTCCACGTGCTTACAGTGAACCGCATTGCAGCCACGTTCCGTTACGCCGGGTTCGATGTTCGCTGGCTGTTCCGCGTGCTGATGAATAGCCGGACTTACCAGCGCGGCATCGCGACGCTGGAGCAACCCGAAGACCTGTTCACCGCCGTCCGACCGACCCGGTTGCGTCCCTACGAAGTCGCGGACAACGTGGAACGGCTGACTGGTGATCTGGGGGGAGTCCGTGGCTCGATAGAATCAACCTTCGACGCCAATCCCTCAGTCCCGCAGGCCGACCTGGAAGGCTCGATCCAGCAGGCGTTGCTCATGATGAACAACGGCTCGATCCATTCCAAGCTCAAGAACAGTTCCCTCCGCAAAGATCTGGACAAACTCAAGCGGAACGATGAGCTGATCACGGAAGCGTTCCTGGGCATTCTAGCCCGCCGACCGACTCCTCCTGAAATCACACGGTACGAGTATTTCATCAACGGTGCGTCCGACCGCTCTGAGGCAATCGAGGACCTGATGTGGGTGCTCGTCAACTCGGCGGAATTTGTGACGAAGCGGTAAGAACCGACAGTTCCTCGAATCGCCCCCTGTTGCATCCCATTCACGACGAAAGCGGTCCGCTCACCGCTACCGACCGCCCCAACATTCACAGCCCCTGCAAGGTCTCTTATGGTCAACAATAACCTCCTGCACGTGACGCTCAATCGGCACGGCATGCTCACTCGCCGGGAACTCCTGCAGATCGCTGGTGGTGGTTTCGCCGGGATGATGGGGGGGAGCATTCTTCGCACCTTGGGACTCAACGCGGCGGAGATGAAACAGGAGGGGCGTTCCTGCATCATGGTGTTCCTGACCGGCGCGCCGAGTCAAATGGAAACCTGGGATCCCAAACCGGGGACGGCCAATGGCGGTCCGACAAAGGGGATTCAAACCAAGATCGCAGGGGTTCAGTTCGCCGAGTACTGGCCGAAACTGGCGGCCATGACGAACGATGTCTCGGTCATTCGCTCACTGGCGGGAAAGGAAGCGGCTCATGAGCGTGGTCAATTCCATCTGCGAACGGGGCATCGCATGGGCCCCACGAAGTTCCCCCACTTTGGCTCGGTCGTCGCGCAGCGGTTGGGCGACCCAGACGCCGACATCCCGAACTTTGTCAGCGTGGGGAACACACTCAGTTCCGGATTTCTGGGGGTCAAGGTTGCCCCATTTGTAATCAGCAAAGCAGGCGAACTCCCGGCAAACGTTAGCAGTGGCGTGGGTGCCAAGCGGTTCGAACGGCGGCTCACCGCGCTTGGTCAGCAAGATGCGGAATTCGCCAGCCAGGGGGCCTCGGCGATTTCGCTTGAGCATCAGGAATTGTACCTGCGGGCCGCGAAAATGATGACCTCCTCGCGACTCAAGGCGTTCACGCTCGATGGTGAGTCGGACAAGACGCAGGAGAGTTACGGCAAAAATTCGTTCGGTGCCGGATGCCTCGTCGCACGGCGACTGGTCGAAACTGGTGTGCCGTTTATCGAAGTTCAGCGCGGTGGCTGGGATATGCATCAGAATCTGTGGCAGAACATGCCTCGGACCGCCGGTGAAGTCGATCAGGGGGTCTCTGCGTTGCTGGCAGATCTCAAGTCGCGTGGCCTCCTGGAAAAGACAGTCGTCCTCGTGCTCGGCGAATTTGGTCGGACGCCGAAAATCAATCAGCGCACTCCCGAAGTTGGTCGCGATCACTGGGCACGTAACTTCAACATGTTGCTGGCAGGGGGTGGCATCAAGGGGGGCGTTTGCGTCGGCAAGACCAGTGCTGACGGCCAAGAGATCGAAGACCGGAAAGTGGAAGTCGATGATCTGTTCGCCACGATGTGTGAGTGCCTGAAGATTGATGCCTCCGAGGAGATGATCACTCCAGAGGGCCGCCCCGTCCGTACCGTTGAGGAAGGTCTCGCCATCGACGAGTTGCTGTCCTGATCAGTTGTTCCAGATGTCCACCCCACCAGCGTAACCGAACCAGCAGCCGACTGAGTTCCTCTTCTGTTCTCCGCATGAGCCTGACTGACGATCAATTGATGATTGACCTGCAGTCAGGGGACTCGGCGGCGTTCGAGATACTCGTCACGCGTTACCAGGGCTCGCTGATCGGGTTCTTCATGCGGAACACCCGGGACATTCAGTTCTCGGAGGATCTCGCTCAGGAAACGCTGCTCAAGGTGTACAACCAGGCGTGGGACTACATGCCGCTGGGTCGGTTTCGCGGCTGGATGTTCCGCATCGCCCGCAATCTGCTCATCGACAACATTCGTCGTCGATCCAACGACGCGCTGATTCGCGCCGTCCGGAGGCAACCCGACGAAGAACAACAGGCGCTCGCCCGCGTCGCAGCAGAGATTCTCCCACCCGACGATCAGGTCCAGGCGACAGAACTGGCGCGACTGGTCGACGAACTGCTGTGCGAAATCCCCGACGAACAACGACAGACATTCACGCTACATCACTACGCGGAACTGAGTCTTCCGGAAGTCGCAGAAATCATGTCCGTTCCGCTCGCCACATGCAAAAGCCGGCTGCGCCTTGCCCGCGAAAAGCTCTCGGAAAAGCTGCTCAGTCGGGGGATCAGCGTCATGAATTCGACCGAATAACTCCAATTCCAGAATCTGTGTGATCCCCGTACTCGATCGTTGCGTACAGTTTTGTTGACACCATCACAGCATAGCGAAATCACCGCATCGCAAAGTCGCCATTGAGTCGAGAACCGCGAGGCCAGCACTGATCACGCCCCCGAACTCTTAGTTCCTAATTCCTAGATTCCCGCCCTGCCATGCCTTTCTTCAGTCGCCTGACGGACATCGTCACCTGCAATCTGAGTTCCATTCTTGCCCAGGCCGAGAATCCTGAGACCGCGCTCGGTGAAATCATTCACGAGATGCAGGAAGGAGTCGCTGGCGCGCAGCGAAGCGTAAAGACCGCTGGCCACAATGTCGCCCGCATTGAGTCCGAGATTCATACTCAGCGGGAAGAGGCCCAGCGCTGGTTGGAGGAAGCCAAGACCGCACTGAGCAGTGGTGCCGACGCGCAAGCACGCATGCTGCTGACGCGCAAGCACGAAGTCGAAGATCTGATCGCCGGCCTCGAACAGCAACTGCAGGCTGCAGTCAGCACGCACGATCATCTTCAGACGACGCTCCATGCCCTCGAAGCCCGACTTGCCGATGCCCGGCGTCGACAGGCGGGCGGCTCGGAAACAGAAACGACAGATGTAACCGGTGCGACGGTCGATTCTCGTCAATACCGCGTCGATGTGGAACTCGAAGCGCTGCGGCAGCAGCTCCAGCAATGAACGGCATCGAGCACGAACTGCCCGATCCGACGGCAGCAGACATCGAGTCTGCGGAGACCCGACAACTTGCACCGCGTGTTGTCAAACCGCAGACCGGGATGCATCGTTGGTGGAACCAAACCTGGAACTTTCTGTATCCCCCCTTGTGCTGTCAGTGCGGTACCGATTTGGGTGATCAGTCGTCGACGCTCTGCGCACGCTGCGAGCAACAATTGGAGATAGCACAGGGGACCACGTGCCATCGCTGTGCCGCGCCGGTCGGTCCACATCTGGACACCCACAATGGATGCGGGCACTGCCGCAACGACTCGTTTGCGTTCGACCGGGTCTTCGCCCTTGGCGTCCATCGCGATGGGCTCAAACGAGCGATTCTGAATGCCAAGACCTCTCATCCGCTCGCCGCCGGACTGGTGGAACTGTTGTATCGGCAGCGCGGACATGAACTACAGAAACTGAACTTGGACTGTGTGATCCCGATTCCTCAATACTGGCTCGACCGTTTGCTCCAACCACACTTCGCGGCCCAGAGTATGGCCCAGGCGTGGAGTCGTTTGTTGATGGTGGACCTGCAGGGGCATATACTCACCAAGCGGCGTCGCACTCAGCGCCAATCTGTGCTTTCACCCTCGGAGCGTAAGTCGAATTTACGAAACGCGTTTGGAATCTCTGGCCACCCTCGGCTGGAGGGACGCACCATCCTGCTGGTGGACGATGTGCTCACCACGGGAACCACGGCCCACCGGGCCGCAAAGGTTCTAAGAACAGCTGGTGCGGCACGAATCTATGTTGCAGTGATTGCGCGTGGCATTGGAGTTGAACGTTTGAGTTCGAGCTGACTCCACGATCGCGTATTTGATGTCGATTGCCTACTGAAACCTCCAACCGTCTCCACAAGAGACGTACCCCATGTCGTCCCCCCCACCACCAGAATCGCCCCCCGGTCCGCATGATCCCATTGGGGATCAGCGACATGGCCCCTCGCCAACGCAGATCTTCCTGCGAGGATTGGCGGCCAGTTTGCCCGCGATTTTGACCATCGTGATTCTGCTCTGGGTACTGAATGGGCTCAATTCCTACATCATTCAGCCTGCCACCTGGACCGTGAAGTACCTGCTGGCCCAATCGGTCAGCGAAGCGGTTCCCAGCGACACACTGCGTCACATCGATGCCGCTCCACCACTCGATTACTGCGATAGCGGTTACGTGGTGACCGAGGACTTCCTGAAGCAGTACCAGGGTTTCCTGCAACGGCAGTTCCCAGAGGCGAGCGGCCCGGACACTCTTGAAGGGGAACTCCCGGAATGGGCCGCCGGTCAGCAGCGACGCATCGAGTACGTGCAAACCCAGGCCATGGACGATCCGCCGCAGGTGTTCGTGCAACTCGGAGAATGGGCGGTCCCGTATCGCGTGTACGCCAAAGTCGCTCAGTCACTCCCGCCGGGACAGGTGCCGACCTCGGCCCGGGCGGTGTACATGGAGTACGTCGCCAGTCAGTACTTGACTGGCGTTGTGCCACTGAGTGTGCTGACCATCTTCCTCCTGGTCGCGCTGTTGTACTTCGTGGGTCGGTTCGTCTCCGCCCGGGTGGGACGCTGGATCTTTAGCCGGGTCGAGGATCAGATCCTGGGTCGGCTCCCGGTCGTGAGGAATGTGTATGGCTCCGTCAAACAGGTGACCGACTTCGTCTTCAGCGAAAAGCAGCAGGTGGAGTATCGTCGCGTGGTTGCGGTCCAGTACCCTCGCGAAGGGGTCTACACCGTCGGCTTTGTGACCGGTGAAAGTTTCCTGGAGATCGCCCTCTCGGCGGGTGAACCATGTGTCGCAGTGCTGATCCCGACCTCACCGATGCCGATGACCGGATTCACAATCAGCGTGCCGCGCAGTGAAATCATCGATTTGAACATCACAGTCGAACAGGCAATGCAGTTTTGCATTTCCTGTGGAGTCCTCACCCCCGCCGAACACAAGCTGACTCCTGAACTCATGAACCGACTGGTGAATTCTGGTCAACTGAAGAACACCGCGTCCAAGCGAGTGAACCTGCCCGCCGAACAGACCGCACCACCCGCCACTGGTCTCCCACGGGGGGCGGCGTCGTGACGACGAACAACGCCTCGAGAACCCTCAAGATTGCGACTCGATCGAGTCCACTCGCGCTCTGGCAGGCACACTATGTGGCCGAGCAGATTGGCCTCACGACCCCCGAGGTCAACGTCGAGATCGTCCACGTCTCCACGCTGGGAGACCGGGATCGTTCCGAACCTCTGGCGCAGTTCGGCGGGATGGGAGTCTTTACCCGCGAAGTCCAAAAGGTCGTGCTCGATCAGCAGGCCGACCTCGCCGTGCACAGCCTGAAGGATTTGCCGACTGAATCGGTCGCTGGCCTCAGCCTCGCAGGAGTGCCGCCACGTGCCCCCCGATTTGATGCTCTGGTGCTCCCCGAGGGGGCGACGATCCATTCGCTCGATCAACTGCCACAAGGTGCGCAGATCGGCACCGGCAGCCCTCGACGACAGGCGCAATTGCTGCATGTTCGCCCTGATCTGATGCTGGCGGAGATTCGCGGCAACGTGGAGACCAGACTCAAGAAACTCGATGCCGGCGAGTACGACGCAATCATTCTTGCCGTCGCGGGACTCACGCGTTTGGAAACAGCGGCTCGAATCTCGCTGATTCTGGAGCCGCCTGTGATGTTTCCCGCCGTCGGACAAGCGGCCCTGGGCATTGAATGTCGTGCAGACGACGCCGAGACGATCTCCATCCTGCAACGACTGACAGATCCCCACACGCTCGCAGAAGTGACCGCCGAACGCGCTTGCCTCGCGACCCTGCGGGCTGGTTGTCACGCCCCGGTCGGCGTGATGTCGCGTATCGATGGAGACACGCTGCAGCTTGAAGGCGTGGTTCTCAGCCGCGATGGACGGCAGCGCTATCTGGCTGAGATCAACGGACCGCAGGCTGCTGCTCAGTCCCTCGGTCGACAGCTGGCCGAACAGCTGATCGCCGCCGGAGCAGCCGCCGTCCTCGAATCTTCAGATTGACGCACGAACATGACCCATCTCGATTCCATCCTGTTGAGCGAACTCGCGGCTGCATCTGCCGAAGTCGACCAGCAGTGGACATGGCCCGAGCAACAACTGGACCGACTCGCACAGGCGGGCGAATTGCAATGGGTCGTCCCGCGCGAGTATGGCGGCCTCGACTGCGATGGTCCGGAACTGATCGCACGCTATCGAGAAGTTGCCGCCGCCTGCCTGACCACCGCTTTCATTCTGACACAGCGCAACGGCGCCATTCAACGCATTGCCGCTTCGGAGAACACCGACCTCAAGCAGGAGTTGCTGCCGGCACTGGGACGTGGGGAGACATTCGCGACGGTGGGCATCTCGCACCTGACGACCTCTCGACAACATCTCGGCAAGCCGGCCGTGGCCGCCCGTTCCACTGATCGTGGTTATGTCCTGGATGGAACCATCCCCTGGGTGACTGGTGCGGCATTCGCGCAGACCATCGTCACCGGTGCGACACTTGACGATGGGCGGCAAGTGCTGCTGGCGCTTGAGGCACAACAGCCCGAAGTCGACATCCGCCCGCCCGTCCAGATGCTCTCGATGACCGCTTCGGCCACGACCTCGGTCGCTATCAACTCGGTCGAAGTGACACATGACCAGTTGCTGGCTGGCCCCTGTGAACAGGTGATGCAGCAGGGCCAGGGAGGCGGCACCGGATCGCTTGTCACCTCAGCGCTTGCTGCAGGACTGTGTGCCCGCTGTCTTGCATTGTTACAGGAAGAGGCGGCAAGACGACCTGATCTCGCCGCGACAGTGCATGCCTTTGAACACGAGTACAACTGGCTCGACCAACAGTTTCAAGCCGCTGCGCCATCCGCTGCAACCATTCGTCAATTGGCGAACTCGCTCGCAATGCGAATCTCACAGGCATGCCTGGCGGTCACCAAGGGAGCTGGATTCATCTCCGGACAGCCAGCCGAACGAGCCGTCCGGGAAGCAATGTTCTTCCTCGTCTGGTCCTGCCCGCAACCGGTCGTTGCAGCCGCACTGGAAGAGCTCAGCTGTCCGCACGATTGATCCCTGACGAACAACGGAACTGCCCTCAGAACACGGTCTCCGACCGCGCGTTCAAACTCACGACAAGAGCTCGTGGACCACATGACCATGAACATCGGTCAGGCGGTAGTCGCGACCCTGGAAGCGGAATGTCAGTCGTTCGTGATCGAAGCCGAGCAAATGCAGGATGGTTGCCTGGAGATCATGGACATGGACCTTATTCTCAACGACACCGAAACCGAACTCGTCGGTCTGTCCATACGAATAGCCCCCCTTCACGCCGGCTCCAGCCATCCACATTGTGTAGCAGTCGGGATAATGGTCACGCCCCAGAACCGACCCTTTGGCCGTTCGCCCCTCGCGAAATGGCGTCCGACCGAATTCGCCGCCCCAGACGATCAGCGTTTCATCCAGGAGTCCGCGCTGGCGGAGATCTTTGATCAACGCAGCGACCGGCTTGTCCATGGTCGCGCATTTGCGCGTCAGACCATCACGAATGTCTTCGTTGGGTCCGGTCCCATGGAAGTCCCAACCCCAGTCAAAGAGCTGCACATACCGCACCCCCGATTCGACCAGACGCCGGGCGAGTAGACAGTTGTTCGCGAAGGCGGCGTTGCCGTCGTTCGGATCGACGCCGTACATCGCAAGTGATTCGGGGGTCTCGTCGCTGAAGTCCATCAGTTCGGGCGCCCGTGCCTGCATGCGGAAGGCCATCTCGTACGCGTTGATGCGTGTGGCGATCTCCGGGTCACCCACGACGTCGAGGCGTTTCTCATTCAATTGGCGAATGACATCGAGCGAGTCCCGTTGAGCCTGTGTGTCGTAGCCGTTGGGGTTCGAGATGTGCAGGATCGGGTCGCCCTGACTACGAAGCGGCACCCCCTGATGCGACGACGGGAGAAACCCCGCACTCCACATTGATGCTCCACCGCTGAGACTGCCGCCGCTTTTGAGGACGACGAATGCAGGCAGATCGTCCGCCTCATTGCCCAAGCCGTAACTCAGCCACGAACCCATGCTGGGTCGTCCCGGGATGCCGAAGCCCGTGTTGACGAAAAGTTGAGCGGGTGCATGATTGAACAGATCCGTGTGAACCGAACGGGCGATCGCGATGTCGTCTGCGACCGTTGCCAGATGAGGCAGGACCTCCGACAACTCGGCCCCGCTTTCGCCATGTTTGGCAAAACGGAATCGTGGTCCCAGCACTGCCGCATCCGGCTGAATGAACGCATATCGTTGCCCCGCGATCACCGAAGGAGGGATCGGTTTTCCTTCCAGTTCGGTCAACTTGGGCTTGTGATCGAACAACTCCAACTGACTGGGAGCACCCGCCATGAACAGGTAGATGACCCGTTTGGCTCGCGGCATGAACGGGGCAACGTGAGGTCCGCTGGCGTCTTGAGATGTCGATGTATCAGCTGCGACAGTTCGTGACATCCCCGCACCAAGCATCGACAGCAGAGCACAACGCCCCAATCCGACCCCGCAATCCGCGAGAAAGTGCCGACGCTGCATGATGTTGAAAAAGTTGTTGTTCATGGTTTGGTGATTGCCTCATCCAGATTCATGACCACACGGGCCACCATCATCCATGATGCGAGGTCTGCTGACGTGTTTTCCTGGCCACTAATGTCGTCAGGACTCAATTCCCCCTCGTTGAGACGTGCAAGTTGTGTCTGCTGATAGTCGAGCAGAGCGTTCAACTCGTCCTCAGTCGGCGGACGAGTCAGGACGCGGCGGAAGATGTTCGTCAGGCAGTCTTGAGGCAAAACGGCGTGTTGCCGATACGACAGCTCAGCAAGCGCACGAGACATCTCCAGGTACATTTCCGAGTTGAGCAACGTCAGCGACTGCAGCGGCGTGTTACTGCGGTCGCGACGCGAGGTGCACGTCTCCCCCGACGGTGCGTCGAATGTGGCATAGGCAGCGAAGGGAGCCGTCCGTTTGCTGAACGTGTACAGAGACCGACGGTAACGGTCCTCGCCTTCTGACACGTTCCATTCGGTGTTGCCGTAGGCGAGAGCCGTCACGCTGGACGGCTGCGGGGGATAGACACTGGGCCCGAACATCTTCGGTGACAGCAGGCCACTCGCCTGAAGCATCACGTCCCGGATTGTCTCCGCTCGCAACCGGACGCGTGGTCCACGGTCCAGCAGCCGATTGCGCGGGTCACGAGCCATGAGGTCCGGCGAGGCGTGCGAACTCTGACGGTACGTCGCACTCATCACGATCAGCCGATGCAGTCGCTTGAGCGACCAGCCGCCCTCGACGAACTCGCGAGCCAGCCAATCGAGTAAGTCGGGATGCGATGGTGGCTCCGACTGCGTCCCGAAGTCACCACTCGACTCGACCAGCCCGATGCCGAAGAACGCCTGCCACGCCCGGTTGACGGTCACTCGCGATGTGAGTGGGTGATCGTCACTGACGAGCCACTGTGCGAACTCCAGTCGGTTTTGGGGTTGTGAGCCGTTACGGTTCTTGAACACAGCAGGCACACCCGGTTCGACAGGCTCCCGCGGGCTCAGGTACTCACCCCGGTGATGTCGAAACGTCTCGCGAACATGCCCGGCAGGCCATTCGCTCATGACCATCGTCTCCGGAGGCGACGGAAGTTGCTCACGGAGCTTGTCGATCTCCGCCCGTGCGTCAGCCAGTTCCGGGGCAATGTGATTGAACGAAGTCCTGAGCCGTGTGTGATCTTCTTTGGTCCAATCATCGGGTGAAGCGGTCAACAAGGATTCAACATCGACAGGGACATCTGCGGCTTGAACTGGCTTCTCGGCATTTGCGACAGTGAAACGGAACCGTCCCAGACTCGCAGCGAAGTGTCGCTCGAACACCATCTCGATTCGGAGTTCGCCTGCCGTTGAGAGAGGCTCCTTCAAGTTGAGCACCAGATGATTTGCTTGCCCCTCATGTCCGGAGGTTGACCAGCCGGTCGAGCCTTCTCCGTCGATCACGTTCGCTGCGTCCGCGCTGCCGCTGCCGATGCTGATCTTGCCGTACGTGTGTGACGGGTCGGTGAACTCGATCGGCCGACTGTTCACATTGGCAGTGAGTTCACTCAGGAAAAAGTCCCCCTTGCGGCCCTCGTAGAACGCTCGCCCCGGTCCGCCAGCCGGCAACCGATCGTCCGGCAGCACTTCCAGTCGCAGTGCAGTGATCGGCGACGGGGCGCCATCGAGATCGAACGAGAGCGTAAACACGTCCCGCTTGGTGATGTCGCCACTCGACAAAATGGAGCCGTCGTCCAGCAATTCGAGTCGGGGCAGATTTGTGTCGAGTGCATTCGGTCGGATCGTCGTCCAGCTTACGGCCTTCTCCTTCTGCGACGTGAGCCATGCATTGTACTTGGCCACGTAGTGACGTTGACGTCGTTCCTCCTCCGGCTCGGTTCCTTCATCGGGTGGGAAGTGCGAGGGCAGTGCCGCTTCCAGTTGTGAGATCCGATCGAGAAGTTCTGCCCGCTCCTGATCAACAGCGTCCGATGAGACATTCTGGTCGACTTCGTCTGCGTTGTTGAGCAGGGCCATCAGGCGGTAGTACTCGGTGTGTGAGATCGGGTCGTACTTGTGTGTGTGACACTGGGCACACCCGGTCGACAGTCCGAGCCAGACGGTGCCCGTGGTCGCGACCCGATCGACCATCGCATAGAAGCGATACTCCAACGGGTCGATGCCCCCTTCTTCGTTCAGCATCGTGTTGCGATGAAAGCCCGTCGCAACCAGTTGGTCCGTCGTCGCATTCGGCAGCATGTCGCCTGCGAGTTGCTCGATGGTGAACTGATCAAACGGCATGTCATCGTTGAGGGCACTAATGACCCAGTCGCGATACGGCCAGATCGATCGGGGACGATCCTTCTCGTAGCCGTTGGTGTCCGAGTAACGGGCCAGATCGAGCCAGTAGCGTGCCCAATGCTCACCGTACTGCTTCGAGTCGAGCAGACGATCAACCAATTGCTCGTAAGCCGCTGGGTCAGTGCTGTTGGCGAACGCATCCGCCTCCTCGGGCGTCGGCAGCAGACCAGTGAGGTCGAGCGACACGCGGCGAATGAGCGTGTCGCGATCCGCCTCCGGCGAAGGGGCAAGTCCTTCTTGCTCCAGCTTGGAGAAAACAAAGTTGTCGATCTCATTG
>JAGQQB010000120.1 GCA_020426425.1 Planctomycetaceae bacterium
TCCAGCGAACAATCTTGCGCTAGCAGTTGCGAAAGACGTGTGCGAAGTGGTGATTCAGGTGGACTACAGCGATGTTGGCTACATCACCGGCGACTTTCTCGAAGGGACCATGCTCACTGGACGCTGCTCCATGCGGCATGAGTAGTCAGCGACACCAGCCTCTTCGTACCCGATGCTGCCAGCATCGGCGCGACCAGACATTGTAAGTGCTTGCGGTCGTACGTGTCGATGCACTTTGCCGTCGAACCACGGCTCACGTTTTGTTCACAATGCGTAGTCTCTGCAAGAGGACATCGAGTTTGACGGCGTGTTCGCGGAGGGCTGCGGTGATGTTGGGGACTTTGAGGGCGCGGAGCAGGGTGATTCCGGCGTTGCGAAAAACGCTCATGGTGGTGGGGGCGGTTCCAGTCCGGATGCGGGAGTGGTCTTCCCGGAAGACGACATCGCGTACCCAGAAGAGGCGGTTCTCGATGTCCCAGCGGCCGCGCCACAGGGTGAGCAGCGTGTCGACATCGACTTGGTCGCGAGACAAGCTGGTCACGGCGTAGGACACAGTTCGTGTGGTTTCGCCGTCAATCGTGGTCTCGCGTTCCAGTCGAAGAAACTGCTTAATACCAGGCCACCTGGTCGTGTCGATGCCGATGGTGGTTGACGTCAGCGTGCGAACTTCAAAACGACCTCGTTTCTTCTCTTTGGTCTGGGCTGTTTCACGCGCCGCATAGGCTTTCTTCTTGGCGTAGGGGGGAAAAGCTTCGTGGGACCACGAAGCTTTGTTGGGCAGCATGATGAAGTGTTGGCTGGTTGTCTTTAACGAGCACCAGATAATCGCCACCGGAATCGACGATTTCCTTGCAAATCTCCTGGTCGCAATACGCCGCGTCACCCACGATGATCTTCCCTTCGAGGACCATCTCTTTGAGCAATGCGAGTCCCGTTTTCGCTTCGTTGGTCGTGGGATCAACCGGCGTTTCCGAGAGTGCGAAACCTGTCTTTTGATCGAGTAACGCCAACGCCTGATAAGTCCGCTGGTGCTTCTTGCGCGTTCCTCGAAGGACCTTGCCGTCAATCACAATCGCCTGCAGTTCTTCGTCACCAATTTCCATCCCCAAGCCTTCGGTAATCCACAACATCAAGGCTTCCGAAAGAGCCTGAGGATCCACCGCCATCAGGACATCCCGAAAGCAATCATGTTCCGGAGGTCGACGCGTGAACCCAAGCAGATGCCACAGCGAGTCCTCCTGGAGATGAATCCACTGAGCCATCGCCGTGTACCCGGGAAACCCCGAGAGAATGGCACAAATCGAGGCAGCCAGCATGGCCGCAAAAGAATAGCGCTGTCCCTGTCGCCCGCGAGGATCAGGAACCTGCTCAAGATAATTGAGCAAGCTCCCCGCAGGACGGGCTGTCATCAAACTCCTCCATGTCAATCACTTAGGAAACGATCCCTCAAAAACCCCGCAACTCCACGAGGCCAATACATCCTACGCAACAAACCCTGTTTGGAAAAGACGTTCGCCGTGAGGAGAAGTGGCGGCGAACCCATAGACGTGCATGCATCTAGAATGTCGGTGGATTCCTGACAGTCCTGCGACGTGTTGCTTCTCGACCAGGGTGCCGAGCGCTGCACGGTGGAGAGGACCGCGCCTGGGAACGTTCGAGTTCTTTGACAGGATTCACAGAATGATCTGGCGACGGATGCGATGTGGAATCAGCGTTTGTCACACCAGGGAAATCACTTGGTGGTGGATTGCTGCAAGGGGGCTCACGCGAAGTCGCGGAGGCGCGAAGAGTTTGACGACCGCCGCACGACCCTTCGCGGCTGCGCGTGTGGCCTTGTCCGCGACTGAGTCGCAACAACGCGGTCTCTCAGAAGTTCGACGAACATCATCCTGTCGATCCTGTACATCCTGTCAAAATCTCCGCCCCACTTACCTCAACATAACCTGAGGAAGCAACGAGGGAATGGGGGGCTCGTCCCACTGCCAAGCAGTTCCACTGGCGCGGTACGCCCACCGGTGACCTCAGATTCCCGCTGGAATCCTCACTTCCCAATCTGCCGCGCCGTGGTGTCAAAGACTTCGTCTTCTCTCCTGTCCCCCGTTGCTCTAAGATGTTTCGGTCGCAAGTTGGCGAGGTGCAGGGATGTTGCGTCGACGGGCGATAATTGTTGTGAGTTCGTGTTGCCAACTGACGAGGATGGAAAGGGTTCGAATGTTCACTCGCTGGCTGCTGATCCCGATGTGGGTGTGCTGCTTCGTTTCGCCTGCCGCCGCGCAGGGTTTGATTTGGAGTTTGCCTGCCGATGGATCCTGGATCCGGTATGAAGGGACGTATTCCCAAACGCTCCCCAACCAGGATGCGACCGAGCAACCGCTCCTGTGGCGACGCGACATTACAATTCGCTCGGTCGGCCAGGAACAGGCGGAGTACCAGGGGCAGCAGCAAGCCTGCCGCTGGATCGAGATCAAGATCGAGACTGGCAAGACCGATGCCGGGGTGCTCGATGCCGGTCCAGGGGGAAGCCGACTGTATAAGTTGCTGGTACCAGAATCGGCGGTTCGTGGCACAGTCTTCGAACCTGTGCCGAAAGGGAAGGAGATCTTTGCCTCGTTCATTCCGGTCGTGAAGGGGTACCGCAAGATTGGCGATGAACAGCCTGCGGAAGTGGCAGCGGGCGTGTTTCAACTCTATCCGGTCGTGTCGCTGTTACAGCATTACCGCAATCTGGCCGAGACGGGCACCTCCCAGGCGCTGGCACTGCCGACCGGCAACGTGAATGCTCAAGGATACACCGGCAGTCTCGCGACTGAATCGACAAGCTACCGATCGACGAGTACGGCGGAATTGTATCGATCGACGGAGATTCCGTTTGGAGTCGCGAAGTGGACGGCGACGACGGCGATTGAAGAAAAAGGGACGACTGATCCTCGCTCTGCGTTCACACCGACGATTACGATCAAGGAAGAGATGCAGGCGGCAGCCACTGGTGGCGACGCTGAAAGCGAACTCCTGGTCAACTGAGGCGGCTGACAATGGATGACCGCATTCCCGGTCTGCTGTTCGGGCTGTTCCTGATCTGCTTGGGAGCGGGCATGCTGGCCTATCAGCTCAGAGCTGCTCAGCCATCTCGCGATGACTTACGACTGGAGCCGCACGACCGTCGTTTCCTGCATCGCCGCTCCCGCCGCCGCATTCAGGTGGCGGGACTGATCCTGCTGATCGGCATCATGATTCCGGTCGGCGATGCACTGATCCCCTGGCAGGAATCGATTGGCACATTCGGCGTATACTGGCTGATCGTGATCGGCCTGGCCCTGTGGACGATGCTGCTGGGCGTGGGCGATTTGCTCGCGACCCAGGTGCATTCGCAAGTTTCACTGGAACGACTCCAGGCAGAACGCAAACATCTGGAAGAGACCGTTGACCGGTTGCGGCAATCTGAACGAGGGAAGCAGACGACGAAAGGGGAGTCGCCAAGCGGCAAAGGACCGACGCTGGAATGAGGGGGGTACCGGAAACACGTTGCAGGGCGGTTCGCCTCAGGCGGAGCGTGATCTGTTTGCGGTTGATCATGCTGTCAAGCTGCCTGCTCACCCATCAACTGGTCGTTGACGCCATCGTGAGCGCAGAAGACGCGTTGCCACCCCCAACCGTGGATGGCAACGCGACCATTCGTGGCGAAGCGTTCGGATCGGAAATCGTCATCACCACGACATCGCGACTGGCCGGAGCGATTCATTCCCTGACCTGGAATGGCCGGGAGTTCATCGACAGCGTCGATCATGGCCGACAACTGCAATCGGCTTCGAACTTCGATGCTGGCGGGCCTCTGCTCGGAGAGACGTTCAATCCGACCGAAGCCGGTTCACGACGCGATGGGGCGGGACCGATCTCAAGCAGTCGACTGCTGCATCGCCTGACGGCCGCAAACTCTCTCCAGACGACGAGCCAGATGGCATTCTGGCTTGCGCCCGAGGAACGGTCGCAGGGGAATCCGGCGAAGAACCGCACGATCTTGTCGAATCATCTGCTGACGAAACGAGTGACGATCGGCTGGCGGGACATGCCGCATGTCGTGCATTATCAGGTCACGTTTCACGTGCCGATCGGGGAAACGCACCGCCAGGGTGTGTTCGAAGTTCTGACCGGTTACATGCCTGAGGACTTCTCACGGTTCTGGCGGTACTCGTCCGAACAACAACGCCTTCTGCCGCTTGATGACGGTCCGGGCGAACAGCGTGATCCAGTCGTGCTGGCGACCGAAGACGGTCAATACGCCATGGGCTGCCTCGCTATCGCCAAGGAGAGCGAGGCGCTGCGAGGTCCGGGCTATGGTCGTTTCCGATTCGAGCGCGAACGGGTGGTGAAATGGAACTGCGTGTTCCGCCTCACCGACCGCGCTGGCATCAGCGCCGATGATTATGTCTTTGAAACCCTGGTCATTGTTGGCGACCAGGCCACTGTCGAGTCGACCATTCGTTCGCTGGACCAACAGAACCTCCCCCTGGTGCCATGATCGCCGTGATCGAGTTGATCGAATCGTTCGCCGGCGAGATTCGTCTCGGTGTGTTCCTGACGATCCTGATCGGCATGGCGGGTTGGGAACTCGTCGCACCGCGGCGGCCATTGACAGCCAACAAGTGGCAGCGGTGGCTCAACCATTTCCTGCTGACCGCATTGAACACATTACTGCTGCGTATTGGGTTGCCGCTCTCGGTGGTCGGCGCAGCGTTCATCGCCCAGGAACGTGGCTGGGGACTGTTCGCAATCATTCCACTGCCTGCGGCGGTTGAGGTCTTGGGATCGCTGCTGCTGCTGGACCTGGCGATCTATGCCCAACATGTCGCTTTCCACAAAGCACCACTGCTGTGGCGAGTGCATCTGGTGCATCATGCCGACCTGGACCTTGATGTCACCTCGGGGCTGCGGTTTCACTCGATCGAAATGCTGCTGTCGGCACTACTGAAGATTGGTCTAGTGATCCTGCTCGGCGTGCCGGTTACGGCGGTGATCTTGTTCGAAGTTGTTCTCAATGGCGCTGCGATGTTCAATCACAGCAACGTGCGACTGCCAGATCGACTGGATCAACTGCTCCGCTGGGTCGTGGTCACGCCGGACATGCATCGTGTGCACCATTCGGCAATCCCGCGCGAGACCGACAGTAACTACGGCTTCAACGTTCCGTGGTGGGATTACCTGTTCGGTACCTATCGTGCACAGCCGCAAGAGGGACACGACGGGATGACGCTCGGACTCAGCGAATACCGCGACGAACGACAGGTTGAACGACTCTGGGGAATTCTGTCGCTGCCATGGAGGCGCGGTGCGCCGCCATCGTGATGCACACTGTACGGCGATGCCGTCGGGCTACTGTTCGAGTAACCAGGCGAACAAGCCTTTGGCAAGATGCATCCGGTTTTCCGCCTGCGGGAAGACAATGCTGTTGGGACTCGACATGACGTTGTCTGTCACTTCGAGTCCGCGTCGCGCTGGGAGGCAGTGCATAAACGCCGCCTGTGGCTTCGCCACGTTGAGCAGCGCGGTGTTCACCTGAAAGTCGCGGAAGATCTGGGCGCGTTGCTCTTTCTCTTCCTCTTGCCCCATGCTGGCCCAGACATCGGTATACAGGGCGTCGGCATCGGCCGCGGCGTCTTGCGCGTTGCTGAACTGCTCCAGCTGGGCCTGTGGGAACTGCTGGCGCACCTGGGCGAGGAATTCTTCACTCAATTGGAACCCCTCTGGAGCACCAATGGTGCAACGCATGCCGACATGGGCACAGACCAGCACCAGCGACTTGGCAACGTTGTTTCCATCGCCAATGTAGGCCAGCGTGCGGCCAGCCACATCACCAAAGTGTTCCTGCAGGGTGAGAACGTCGGTCAGCGCCTGGCAGGGGTGATAGTCATCGGAGAGGCCATTGACGACCGGCTTGCCGGCATGTTCGACAAAGGTCTCGATGAGGGACTGCGCGAATGTCCGCAGGACAATCACGTCAGAGTATCCGCCGACAACCTTCGCGATGTCGTCATGCTGTTCCCGGCCTTCGAGTCCCGCTTCCTTCGCGGTCATGAAGACGGCGGACCCGCCGAGTTGCATCATCGCCGCTTCGAAACTGACGCGTGTCCGTAATGAGGGCTTTTCGAAGATCTGCGTCAGCACGCGACCGGCACACAGCGGTTCGCGGACACCCTTGCGCCAGGCCGCCTTCAACCGTGCGGCGCGATCCAGAATACTGTGGACTTCGCTGGTGGTCAGATCAAACAGAGAAGTGAGGTGTTTCATAAGTTGCTCCCAAGGTCCGTTGGAAAGCGGGAATCGACACCGACGCGACGATGTTGGTTCAGAGAAATGGCAGAAAACAAGGACAGCCCGCAGAGTGCTGTGACGTCACCAGTCGGTCGAGCCCCCTTTGAACAGCTTGCGCTGCATGTTCGCCTGATACGGGGTCCAGCTGCTGCCGGAATTGGGATCCGATTCGATCAGCGACAAGAACTCGTTGGTTTTCGCATCGAGATTGTCCAGATGATGCAAGGCGATCGCTTCCGGAGTCATCGGAAGTTTGGCGCTGCCAAACTCGTACGTTCCGTGATGACTGACGATCATATGCTTGAGACGCAGCGCAAGTTCACGCGGGAACTCACGCCCGGTCAACTGCTCTGTCCGCACAATCTGCTCATTGAGCATTTCCACCCCAATCACGAGATGGCCAATGAGCTGACCTTCGTCGGTGTAAACGAAGGACGTTTCGAAGGCCAACTCCCGCAACTTGCCGAGATCGTGCATCAAAATGCCGACCTGCAGTAGATCGAAATCGACCTTCGGATACAGATCAGAGATGCGACCAGCAGTCTCGGACAGATTCAGAATGTGGTCCAACAGCCCCCCCTGATAGGCGTGATGCAATTTCACGCCCGCTGGTGCCTGCATGAGTCCGTGCTGGATTTCATCGTCGTCGAGAATGCACTGGGCGAGACTGCGGAGGTCGTGATCCTTCAATTCGCCCATCAGTTCACGGAGCCGCGCGTACTGTTCCTTGGTCTGAGTGTTCCCTTGCGGCAGGAAATCGGCCGGGTCAAGGCTGGTGGTGTCGGCGGCATCGATCCGCGTCATGATGATTTGCAGATTGCCCTGATACATCTGCGCCTTGCCCCGAACACGCACGTAGTCCCCCGACTGCAGGTGCCCGACCGCATCTTCCGCGACGTTCCATAACAGGCCTGAGACCTGTCCTGTACGGTCGCGAAGCTGCGCCAGCAGATACAAGTCCGCATTCCGATTCGCCCGCAACTGCCGATCGGCGAGCAAAAAGGTCTCGTCGACAGGTTCCCCGTCGAGCAATTGATTCACAAACCTCCGGGACATCGATCTTACCAGTCTAAAGCCAGGGTCGCCTGGTACCCAACGAACCCTGATACCCAACGAACAATGTGAACGACGACACCCCTCGGAGTTCCGATGGCGGAAGTACGAGGGGTGTGAGCCAAACCGGAATTGTACGGGAGTCTCCCGTGGGAAACCAGCCAATCTTAGCTATGGTCGATTGCGCGACGCATCTGACAGATGACGATCATGCGCGACGCTGCCAGCGTCGGTGTCGCCTGCATGTCGCCTGGCAGACGGCATTTGGAGGAAGGCATCGACAATTGATGATCGACAATTGTTGATTGTTGAGGGAAATGGGTTTCGATGCGATCAGCGCTATCGACGGTGCGGCGCCATCCCCGAATCTGGCTCGTACGATTCGCCCCTCCCTACCGAGGCTCCGCCGAATGAGGGTGAAGTCACTGGCCGAACACGTGGCCAGGATGCATCAGACGCCCCCTGGAGACACGAATCAGAGACCGCAAGTTGCCCGAATTCACCGGGTCGTGTACGGTTCCCTGTTTGACGCGTCGCGCCATCGATTGGGGGTGGTCCGGCAGCCTGCATGGTCTTCAATCCCGGGTTCGTTCCCGCGTGTTGACGACTCTAGACTTTACGACCGACGGTGCTCGTCTGAGTCCACCGAACCTGAACTTATGACCGAAACCGCACCGCAGTCCGAACAGCCTGACGAATCGCAAGTTTCGACGGAATCTTACGATCCGCCGTTGTCGCCGCGACCACGCAGTCCGTTCTCATTCACCATTGCCGTATTGGCAGCAGTGGCCTTGGTCGGATATGCCGGGTATCTGTATGTCCAGCCGGAGTACCATATTCAGGTCGACTACTCGTTCTTCCTGGAACAACTGGAAGCAGACAACATCGAATCGGTGACGATGGCATCGACCGAAATGGCCGGGAAGTGGAAGACGATTCCTAAGCATCCTGAGGAAGGGCACCAGTACTCCGAGCAATTCACAACGGTAATCCCGATTTTCGAAGACCGGTATTTGCTCAATCAGTTGGCGGAAAAGAAGGTGAAGGTGAACACCCGATCGGGCAAATCGGGGATGTTCATCGAGTCGCTCCTGTTCATCATTCTGCCCGGTGTGATTCTGATGACCGTGTTCTTCTTCATGCTCAGAAGAAGCAATGACCCGTTCGGTTCAGGCATGTTCGGCGGCTTCGTCCGCAGCCAGGCCAAGGAGTTCGAGGCCAACGAAGTTAAGGTGACCTTTGATGATGTCGCCGGACTCGAACATGCCAAACGAGAACTGACTGAAGTCGTCGACTTCCTGAAAGATCCCACCAAGTTCCTGAAGCTGGGGGCACAGATTCCCAAAGGGGTCCTCCTGATGGGGTCGCCCGGGACTGGCAAGACCTTGATGGCCCGGGCGGTTGCTGGGGAAGCGGGCGTGCCGTTCTACTCGATCAACGGCTCGGAATTCATTCAGATGTTCGTGGGCGTGGGGGCGAGTCGTGTGCGGGATATGTTCCGCGAAGCGAAGGAACATGCCCCGTGTATTCTGTTCATTGACGAGATTGACGCGGTCGGTCGCGTCCGGGGGGCGGGACTTGGTGGCGGTCATGATGAGCGCGAACAGACGCTCAATCAGATCCTCAGCGAGATGGATGGCTTCCAGCCGACCGAATCGGTGATTGTGGTCGCCGCGACCAACCGACCCGATGTACTCGATCCCGCGCTGCTGCGTCCGGGGCGATTCGACCGGCATGTATCCGTCGACAAACCAACCAAGGAAGGGCGCGTGGGGATCCTGAAGGTACACACGCGCAAGGTGCCATTGGCGAAGGATGTTGATCTCGAAGAGATCGCCGCGGGTTCGATTGGCTTCTCTGGTGCGGAGCTGAAGAATCTCGTCAACGAGGCAGCCTTGCTCGCGGCACGTCACGACAAGCACAAGGTCGATCGTGA
>JAGQQB010000121.1 GCA_020426425.1 Planctomycetaceae bacterium
TGATGGCAATGGACCGCGAGCACGTTCTTGCCAGTCTTCAGTGCGCTGGACTGTTCAGCATCAAGACGGATGACTTCGTACTCGACCGAGTACCCTTTGACGGCGGCGATCTGCTTGCCGTTGAGATAGACCTCCGCTTCTTCATCGTGATGGATCAACAGGCCGACGTTCTTGGGGATAGACTCGCACTGGAACGATTTCCGCAGCCAGATGTTGTCGGTGTTCCACAGCGTTCCCATGCGTGCTTCGGGAGTTCCCGGCGTACCGAAACCACCCGGCGCGCTGATCCAGCCCTGCTCGTCGAAGATCGGCTGCCGCCACTCCGGTGCCGGACGACGCAGCACGTATTTCCACGTATCGACGATCTCTTGGCCCCTGCTGGAAGATGTTGGCGCTAGAACCAACGCCAGACACCCCAGGACCAATCCCCAATGGGCCAATGTGCGCACACATGTTCTCATCGTCGAGCTTCCTTCAGACGGGTTCCTGCATGAGTCGGAAACGGCGACCAAAAACCGAATTCCTTAACCACGGTAAGAAACATGATTCTAACAGGAAATGGCAGGATTCGCCACGCAGCAGCAACTCGCAGACGGTGCGATTTGCCAAGTCGTTGGCAACGGTCGTGGATGTCGGAATGTCAGTCGAGATTGGCAAACCTCTTGGCGGCTCGTGTACTTTGAGCGGCTTGGCTGCCTATAATCTCAGGAGGCGTTCGCGCCTGTCCCCACCCGTTGCGTTGATTGCCTTCGGTGATCAGCGTCCCGCCATGGTTTCCCGGCCTGTTCCTTTCTTCAGCGATGCCGGTCTATGACCCGATACCTCCCATTACTTGTGCTCTCTGTGTTGGTTGCGTCTGGTTGCCAGCGTGAGGAATCGATTGTTCAGTATAAGGTCGCGAAACAAGAGTCGGCACCGGAAGTCCCTCAAACCGGCGCACGGTCGCAGGCCTGGTTCTTCAAGTTGATGGGGCCAGCCGATCCGGTGGGCGCACGGGTGATCGAGTTTGCGGAACTCGTGCGGTCGGTACAGATTCTCGACTCCGGACCGGAGTTCGCGTTGCCGGAGGGCTGGTCGCGCGAAGCGGGTGGTCCGATGCGATTCGCGACACTTAAGCTGGAGGGCACCGATCCTCCCTTGGAAGTTGCCGTTTCTTCGCTCCCGTACGCCCCTCAGCTGGGGGACCAGTACGAATTAGACAATCTGAACCGCTGGCGTGGTCAGTTGGGACTGGAGCCTTTGCCAGCGGAGAACTGGCGGGGCGCGGCCATGGACGCCAAGGAGTTGTTGGAGTTTCCATCGCGTGATGAACGCATTTTGCTGGTCCATCTGGTCGGACAAACCGAACAGTTGCCGGAAGCACGCATGCTGGCGGCGATGTTTCTGCCACTGACTCCAGCAGCGCGCCCTGGGCCATCGTCTGGTTCCCCGCCCCCAGCAATGAGCGACTCTTCAGGTGCGGGCCCAGGTGCGCCGCTGACCTACACGGTGCCAGACGGTTGGCAAGAGATCCCACCCTCACCCTTGCGACTGGCATCGTTTGCCGCCGAGTCCGCAGCTGGAAAGCTCGACGTCAGCGTCTCGCGGTTGGGAGGCGGAGGGGATCTGCTGCCGAATATCAATCGTTGGCGGGGACAGGTGAAACTGCAACCGCTGACCGAAGAAGATCTTGCTGCTGCGGTGACCGACATCGAAGTCGGCGGACTGCCAGCGAAGTATTCCGTCATTCAGGGAGAAGAACAGTCGATTCTTGTAGCGATTGTGTCGCAGGAGGATTCGAAGTGGTTCTTCAAAGGACAGGGGCCGACCGCCGTGGTCAAAGCCGAACAGGAACACTTTGAAACGTTCCTGGAGTCGATCGCGTTCACTGCCGGTCAATAGCGCTGGCATAGTCTACAGCGTCGGCACTGGCCGCCGCGATGGCTGCGGACAATTCGAGTCGCGGCACATTGGAATTCATCGAGTTTGCGAGAGAGCCGAAGATGGCGACCCCACACGAAGAAGCGACTCAGCCGACCAACAAAGATCTCGATCTGCAGGAAGATTCCCTGCTGCATCAGACCGACGTCTCTGAGGGTTGGTCACTCGTGCAGACCATCCTGGCACCATTGGCGTCGCTCAAGCTGACGGTTGTGCTGCTGCTGTTGGGCATCTTCATCGTGCTCGTCGGCACACTCGCGCAGGTGAAGGCAGACATCTGGGCGGTCATCAACGACTACTTCCGCTCGAGCAACGGGGAGTTCTTCGTCTGGATCCGGCCGTCACTCTTCTTCCCGCCCGCCTTTTTCCCGGATGGGGCGCCGCAGTTTCCCGACTATCTCGGTTTCTGGTTTCCCAAGGGATGGGTGATTGGGTTCTTCATGCTGCTGAATCTGGCCGCTGCCCACCTGGTGCGGTTCAAGGTTCAGGCGAAGGGAATACGTCTGGGGATTGGTATCCTGACGCTCGCCGCTGGAATCGTCCTGACCACCGCCGTCATTCTGGGCGGTTCGGGCACGTCAATGCTTGATGGCGACGCCCTGATGAATTCCAACACCGTCTGGACGTTATCGAGTCTTGCGCTGATGGGGTTGTGCGGCCTGTGCGCCTACGCGGCGGCGATGCCTGAAGAAGGGCACTGGAGTCGTCGAGGATTGTTCATTGGTCTCGCAGCGGTTTGCGGCGCGGCCTCGCTCTATGGACTCAAGAACGATCCCTTCGAAGCGTACGTGATGCGGATTCTGCATCAGCTGCTTACGGCGACCCTCGCCTCCACAGTGCTGATGGCGGGCTGCGTGCTGATCTTCAAGAAGCGCGGCGGCATCGTCCTGATTCACGCTGGCATCGGGTTGATGATGGCCTACGAAGTGCTGGTCGGACTACAACATATCGAAAGTCAGATGCGGATCGAAGAAGGGCAAACGGTCACGTTCTCCCGCGACATCCGGGAAGCGGAACTGGTCGTCATCGATTCCAGTGATCCTGAGGAAGACACGGTCACCGCGATACCGGCGAGTCGTTTGCAGGCGGGGAAGACGATTCAGCATGAGCTGCTGCCGTTTGACATTCAGGTGGTGGACTACTTCCCCAACTCCGATCTGCGCGCCATGGCGTCGTTCCAAGATGGGGAAGAAGCACCAAAGAACCCCGCCACCAAAGGAATGGGCACCCGGTTCGTCACATTCGCGGCGGCCCCGGCAGCCGGCACTGATAGTGGCGGCAATGTCGATGTTCCGGCTGGCTACGTCCAACTGCTTCCCAAGCAAGCGGCTGCTGCCGATGAACCGGACGGGGAATTGGGAACCTATCTGATCACCGCATTTCCCGACATGGCACCGGGCATGCTCGATGAGACCCAATCGGTGCAACTGGGCGAGAAAACCTACGAACTCGCACTGCGTTACAAGCGGATCTACCATCCCTACGCGATCACGCTGAAGGATGTCCAGAAGAACGATTACAAGGGGACGAACAACGCCCGCGACTATTCGTCGTACATCGAGGTGGAGCAGGACGGAACAGCATTCAATCAGCGAATCTGGATGAATAATCCGATGCGGTTCGCAGGCTCGACGTTTTACCAGAGCAGTTATATTCCCGCTGGCGCGATGGGCCGCAGCAGTCGCGAGATCACGGTGCTGCAGGTGGTCGCAAATCGGGGCTGGATGGCTCCGTACGTCGCCTGCATGATGGTTGTCGTGGGCATGTTCGGTCAGTTTGGTGCGACGTTGCTGCGATATCTGGACCGACGGGATCGAGCACGAGATCGTGAGCGCAAAGGGAATACCGGCGGGTTCATGCTCTTCGATACGCATGTCGTGGGATTCGGCATTGGCGCCCTGCTCGCGGTCATCAGTGTCGGTTACATGATCGGGCAAGCGCGCGTTCCCGCCGTGAAACCGGGCGAGTTCGATCTGGCACGCTTTGGTCAACTTCCCATGTGGTATCGCGGGCGCGCAATGCCGATCGATACCTATGCCCGCAACACATTGCTGCAACTGGCCGACCGAGAAACATTCGGCATGATTGTGGGCGACGCAGCGGAGTCGAGTGATGACTCTGCGAATGTGGCAACGCCGGATGCCGACGATGAAGCCACGCAAGGAGCACAGCCCGTCAAGACGAAACGGGCTCCGGCGATTCGCTGGCTGCTCGACGTGATGACCGATGAGGAGGCCGCACGCAAACATCGTGTGATCCGGATCGAGAACTCCGATGTCATAAACTCGCTCGGCCTGGAAGATCATCGGGCGGGACTCGTCTATTCGCTGGACGAGTTGGGGGCGAACTTCGAAACCCTGGCGGAACAGGCCCAAGCGGCAGCCCAGGTTCCGGCGAAAGAACGTTCGCTCCGGGAAAAGAAGCTTGTCGAATTGGCCAACAAGGTCGTGTTGGCGAGCTTTGTCGAGATGACCATGGGACGACCGCCGGAGTTGCCGAATCAGGAACAGTTCGGCAGCACCGATCCGCGATTGCGTCGGGAAATGTTCTCGCGTTTCTTGGCGGTGCAACGCGACGCAATCGAGGAGTTTCGTACCGAGAACCGAGTGGCTGGTCCCTCCCCACTGCTGATTCCAATGCACCTGGGAGTGAAATCTCCGGAGGAATTGCCGCGTGGCACCGGATCCGACTGGGACACCCTGTCCTCGGCTCATGTGATTGGTCAGTATGCCGAAGAACGCGATCCTCAACTCGCTCCGGCCATCGTCGCGTTCGAGAAGATCCTCAAGGCCTACAAGGAGCACGATGCGGATCGTTTCAATTCCGCGTTGACCGAGTATCAACAACTGCTGGAACAATTCCATGCCAAGTTGCTGACCAGCGAAGAGTCCGATGCCGATCTGCCGCTGGCCCGGGTCGATGCCGAGGCACAGTTCAATCGTCAGGCATTGTTCACAAACCTGTCGATCTTCTATGTCCTCGTGCTGGTGCTTGCGTTCCTTGGGTGGATCATCGTTCCGGAGGCAACGCAACGGGCGGCGTTCGTGCTCGCGCTCGGATTGCTGGGCGTGTACACCTACGCCATCTACATGCGGATGTACATTTCTGGTCGCCCTCCGGTCACGAACTTGTACTCCTCGGCGGTGTTCATTGGATGGGGAACGGTCGTGGGAGGGTTGATCATGGAGTCGCTCACCTGGAAGGGATTGGGCAATGTGATCGCCGCCGCGACCGGGTTCGCGGCCCTGCGGATTGCCGACGGTCTCGCGACCGATGGCGACACCATTGCGGTCATGGAAGCAGTGCTCGATACGCAGTTCTGGCTGGCGACTCACGTTGTCTGCATCACGCTGGGTTACTCGGCGACGTTCCTGGCTGGCGCGCTCGGCATTCTCTACCTGTGTGCCTGGCCGATTCCCGGATTATTGGACAAGGAGCGAGAGCAAACCATCAGTCGCAATCTGTACGCGACATTGTGCTTTGCCACCTTCTTCAGTTTCTTTGGCACCGTACTGGGGGGCCTGTGGGCCGACGACTCCTGGGGGCGGTTCTGGGGTTGGGACCCCAAGGAAAACGGAGCGCTAATTATCGTGCTCTGGAATGCTGTCATTCTGCATGCCCGCTGGGGAGCGATGATCAAAGGCCGCGGCATGGCGGTCTTGGCGACGCTGGGCAATATCGTCGTTGCCTGGTCCTGGTTCGGCGTGAACGAACTGGGTGTCGGTCTGCACAGCTACGGCTTCACCGAAGGTCGCCTCCGCTGGCTTGCGTTGTTTATCGTCTCACAGATCTTGCTGGCAGCACTCGGTGTGATCCCGCGGGGAATGGGCGTCGACGAGACACAACCGTCCAGTGAGGAATTGACATCTGCCGGATAGACAACGATGGTGTCATCGGATCAAGCTGCAGCGATGCTGTCAAATAGCGGCAGTGTTGGACGATGTTCCAAGTCGACCCGAGCCCAATTGGCGTCACCAGACATTCAGATTCGCCACATTGGTCAGAACGCCCCAAATGTTCAGCGACACCAATCCCTGTCACGATGGCAATTGCTGAAGGGAAACATGCCCCAGGAGCCAATGATGTCTATTCGCGGCCTTGCTCTGTGGACCGTATTGATTCCCTTCGTCGCAACGTCCGTTCCGGCGCACGCCGAGATTGAGGACGTCTCCTCCGAACTCAAGACCATTCTTGACGAGCACGATGTCCCCGCGTTGGCGGTTGCCGTCATCGTTGATGGAGAGGTCGTGGCGACAGGAGCGACCGGGATTCGCAAACGGGGAGACGACACCCCGGTGACGGTCGACGATAAGTGGCATCTCGGCTCCTGCACGAAGGCCTTCACGACGACGCTGGCCGCGCTGCTCGTCCGGGACGGATTGATCGAGTGGGACTCCACTGTCGGGGAGGTGTTCGCCCGAGAGCGAGTACAGATTCACCCCGACTTCCGTTCAGCTACTCTACGGCAACTGCTCAGCAACACCGGGGGGTGTCCGCAAGATCTGACGAAGAAGCTCTGGGGGGAGTTGTGGCAAAACCGCGGGACTCCTCGGGTGCAGCGCATGCAACTGGTTCGCGGCCTGCTCAAGTTTGCGCCGGAGTACACTCCGGGTGCTGGGCATGTGTATTCCAATGCTGGTTTTTCGGTCGCCGGAGCAATGCTGGAAACCGTCGCCAATGAGCCGTACGAGACACTCGTTCGTCAACGAATTTTCGAGCCACTGGGCATGACAGCTGGCGGCTTCCGCGCACCAGCCACCAAGAACCGCGTTGATCAACCCTACGGACATGCGCCAGATCCGGTTGATCCGGAGCCGAAAGGGGACAATCCTCGCGCCATTGCCCCTGCTGGCGCAATTCACTGCAGCATCACCGACTGGGCCCGCTTTGCGCAGGCGCATTTGGGGTCCGACAAGAGCAAATTGCTGACTCCCGAGGAACGAACTTTTCTGCATACGGTGGTCGACGAGGACGAGAACTATGCCTTGGGTTGGTATCGTGCCCGTCGCCGGTGGGCGAACGGCGATGCCCTGAATCACAACGGCTCCAACACCATGTGGTACTCCACCATCTGGCTCGCCCCTGAACGAAACTTCGCCGTCGTTGTCACCAGCAACTGTGGCGGTGATGTTGCTTTCCAGGCCTGCGATGCCGTGGTGGCCTGGAGCATCGGACGGTATCTGGAGTAGGAAGGGCGGTCAGCTGGCAGCATAGGGTGAAACTGCATGGGTGAAACTGCATGTCAGTCAGTGACGGTTCGTCGTCGATCACTGACTGCCGACCGCTCTCCCCTCATGAACTCGGCACCACCAGGTGTTCGTGCAGGTACGATTCATCGACCGGATAATTGCGGAACCGGATGGTGTAATTCTCTTCGAACCACTGCTGGATATCGGGCACGCACGCTTCGTCATAGCTGGGAGCGACATGCAGCAATCGACCTTCGTGGTCGGCTTTCAGTTCCCCGTCATCCACAATGACTTCGCCGCGACGAATGACATACCGCGGGAGTTCGAACATCCGCTGAATATCGTCCTCGGGTTGATACAGCGTGAGGTCGGCGTCTGCACCGGGGCCGAGGTGTCCTTTGTGCTTCAGCCCAAGAATGCGCGCGGGAGCCGCCCGGGTGATGATGGCGATCTCCTGCAATGTGTATTCCCGCGTCAGGTCCGGCAATGTACAGCGTTCTCGCAGCGCCGGGGGCAGCGTGTTGATCAAGTCCTGTCGCCGACTGCGATCCATCAGCAGCGCGATGATTTCCGGATAGGCGAGGAACGAGCCACCATTGGGATGGTCGGTGCTCATGGCGATCCGCCACGGATCCTGCATGAGCAGATACCACTCCAGGCCGATCGCCCATTGCAGGGCATGCACGAGCGATTTGTTGCGGTAAGTGATTGGAACGATGCCGCAACCGGCTTCCATTTCCGTATCAGCGCTGAACCATTTCCGGCCCATCACCTTGTGCAGGAAGTAGCCCAGCGGTCCGTCGCCGGTCATTGAGGTCGTTTCGCCAAACATCACCTGACCGACGTCGACCGTCAGGTTCGTGTGGGAATTCACATAGTCAACCAGTTCCGGAACGCGCGAACCAAACGTCCCCTGATCATCAGGATCACCGTCGTAGCTGTGAAATTGAATATGCGTGAGATGTCCACGCGACCCTTCCAGCGCCTGCATCGTGTCGAGAGTGGTTCGCCAATTTCCCGGCATGCCCAGGTTGTTGCAGTGGATATGGACTGAGTGCGGCAGATTCATCTCGGTGACGGTCCGCGAAACCTCGCTGAGAATCTGTCGCGGGCTGACGCCGAAGTGCGTAACAGGCACATCAAGCTGACTGGCATTGCCTCCAGTTGACTTCCAGACTTCGACTCCTCCAGGATTCACGAGCTTGACCGCGTACCCTTTCGCGGCGCTGAGCAACCACGCCACGTAGGCCCGGAGTCGTTCTGGTTCGTTGGCGGCGATTTGCTTGAGGATGTAGTGATTGTTGCCCATCAGCACGTAAAACCCCTTGTCGATGATCGGGGTGTCGTGCAGTTCTTCGTGAACGTGCCGTGCGGCGAGCGGTGGCACGGCGGCATCGAAGGCGGTGGTGTAGCCCAGGCCGGCGTACAGATAGCCCGTCGCGAAGGTACTGGGAACACTCCCGACCGTTCCCGAGCGAGTATGCGGCGTGCGTCGGACCGGCTCCGCATTGCGTTTGTCCTCGGGCCGCATCTTGCGCGCGGCGTTCACCTTGGGCCCGGCGATATGACAGTGCATATCGACCCCGCCCGGCATCACCACCATACCGGTGACATCGAGCGTCCGGTCGGCCCTGGCCGCAGGATCGGTGGGCGTCTCGATCACGCGACCGTCTTCAACCCACAGGTCGCGGACTTCGCCGTCGATGTTGTTGGCCGGGTCGTAAATGGTTCCGTTCCGCAGCAGCAGTCGCGTCATGGGGAGATACCAGATCGGAAAAGCGGTGCGTCAGTGGGTGAATTCGATGGGTGCAGCTGCACTGGAAAATCAGCTGCCGGACTGGAGCGGTTCAATGCCGTAACACACTGCTGGACAAGCCAGCAGTGGCACACGGAGAGATCGGGAGCTGTTGGAATTGTTGGTTTCGCAGACGCGGGCCCAGCCTGCTCCCTGTATCCCGAAAAGAAGTCAGGCAATAGCCTGACCTACAGGACTGGCGAATCAGTCGGTGGTGATGCCGGCGGCGGCGAACTGCTTCTCGCGGATTCGTTTTTCGATGGCCGTGAGGATTTCCAGATCGCTGCGGTAGGGCGATTCGAACGCGGGCCGCAGCGGAATGGGAATATCGTCCATGCGGTACACGGTGCCGGGCGTGTTGATTCCGTAAGTCGCCGTGGTGA
>JAGQQB010000122.1 GCA_020426425.1 Planctomycetaceae bacterium
CACAAACCAGTGGTAAGAGTTCATCTCCGAGTACCAGGGACCGGTCGCCTGAGATTCATCCCCGGATGGTTCGGGACCAAACGCTGCCAGATCGGCCATTGCTGTTCTCTCACTGTGGACACATCAGGATTCGCCAGTCTGAAGCATGTTGACAGGTCGACCGGCGAACTTCCAGCGCGATCAAAGGAGGTCGAGTATTCAGGAGCCAGATTCGGAAAGCAGTTGGTGAACATGCACGCCCCCCGCCTCCTGTCCAGTCCCGACTCCCCAGCATCCACCTCCGCAGCTCCCACTCACCTCTGTGTAGTTTCACTCCACGTGTTCATTCTTCCAGTAATACACTTGCACCGTGTTCATTGGTATATTACTTGTATGAGTGGCCAGGAGTCTTTCACCCAGAGCAGGACGCTCGACCAATGCTTTGCCAGGAGGAGTCGTCATGTCTGATCGCCAAAAGCTGACCCCGCGTCAGGAAGCGATTTACGAGTTCATTCGCGACAAGATTGTCAATCGCGGATACGGGCCAACTGTCCGTGAAATCGGAACGGAGTTCGGGATCAAATCTCCGAACGGAGTGATGTGCCATCTCAAGGCGTTGGAAAAGAAGGGATTGATCGTCCGCGAACAGAATATGTCTCGCGCGATTCAACTGACCGATCCACCGACGCGTGCTTCGGCAACGTTGCCGCTCGCCGGGCAGATTGCCGCTGGTTCGCCGACGCTGGCGGTGGAGACACTGGAGAGCGAGGACTTCACCTCACTGTTCGACAACGAAGACCACTTCTGCCTGACGGTGCGTGGCGATTCGATGATCGAGGAACACATCGCCGATGGCGATTACGCGATCATCCGCAAGCAGTCGACCTGTCGCGATGGCGACATCGTCGCGGCGCTGGTGGATGGCGAAGAGGCGACACTCAAGAGGTTCTACCGAGAACCGGGCCGCTACCGTCTGGAACCAGCAAACTCCACCATGCTGCCAATCTTCAGCACGCAAGTCGACGTGCTCGGCATATTGGTCGGTGTGATTCGGCGTTATTGAGTTGGCAACTGATGCTGAAACTCATACACGAAGAGTTTCGCCAGCAGCAGGAACGCGCTGCAGCACAAGCCAATCAGAAAGATCGTCACGGCGAACCACGCGGTCGCCCAGCCAGCCAGACGCGCGCCGATTTCGAGCAACGGCAAACCACAGAACAGGACGTTGAGCAGAATGAGCAACTCCAGCATCCCCCACAGGAAGGCGGGATCCCTGAGCGATTCCTCATGCAGAATGCCCGCACCGCCTGCGGCGAGACCGACCAGAATGAGATTGTAGACGATCCGCATCCCCTCCCAGCGGAGCAGCACTTCGCCCACATGCAGTGGCCCGGGAGTCATGGCAGTCTCGACATCCATCCTGGCACAGTAATCCACCGCCGACACCGCTCACCAGATACTATTTGACGAGTTGGCTGATTTGTTTGAACTCGGCAGCATCAGCCGTTTCGCACCACTCGAACAGGATCGACTCGACCGTGGTGAGTGTGACGCCATGGGCAGCCATGCGGTCTAGAGCCACCTGTCGATCAACGGTCGATCGGCTGGAGACGGCATCGACGGCGAGATAGACGCGAAAACCAGCGGCGAGTAGATCGAACGCGGTCTGCAATACGCAGACATGCGTTTCGATTCCGGCCAGCACAATTTGGTCGCGGCCTTCGACGACTTCCTCGGGCGATATCCACGGCAGCGACTCGCTGCAACTGAAGCGTCGTTTGTCGGGACATGGCCCCAATAGATCGCGCAGTTCGGGCACTGTTGGTCCTAAGCCACGCGGATATTGTTCGGTACCGGTCACTGGGATACCGAGGATGTTGGCCCCTTGAATGAGCATCTGGCACCGCCGCGTTACCGTTGCCGCCTCTAGCATCACCGGCACCAGTCGCTCCTGCATGTCGATGATCAGCAGACGACTGCGGGTGCGATCGAGAAGGTCGGGACTGCGACGGGACATGGAGTGGGGCTTTCGGAGAGAGAATAAGCGAGTTCAGCACGCCTCAGGGCACCTTGGAAGTCTAGCGTACAGAGAGCGACTCGCATGTGCTGAACACACTGGAACTCCGCAGACTCGGGGGGCAGAAGGTATTTACGGCCCAGATCAAAGTGTGAATCCGGGTGAGGACGCAAAACTTTGCCATCGCATTACGGATATTGACACCGGTACCGACGACGTCGCGAGGTTCAGGGCGATAGTTAGTACAAGTGCGAATGGTGCATGCCCAATCAGATGCGGCTTGATCTGGGTGGGACGTCAGCGTAGGCGAATGCTGCGACAATCACACGTACAACCTCACGCGGGTCAACGAAGAACTGGCGAATCCATTCGACTGTCGGGCGAACACCATCCATTCCACGTGTTTCAACACAATAGTCGAACTCTCCTGCGAATGCCCGAGACTGTATCACGGATACGTATGCAAATGGCTGAACTCGGTCACGGTCATGCACTGTATCTCGGTGGCCGAGATTCATTTGACCATGTGACGTTCCCACATAGATCATCGGCCCGGAATCTTCATCAAGTAGTTCAAGTAGCTGACGGATTTTCGTGGCCTTTTCAGGCAACTGCCCCAACGCAAATCCCTCGATCAAGCCTTCAAAGTTCTTCCATTGTGATGAATAACCGCGAACTGGCATGAAGGGACTCCGAGCTTGACCGATACCGTCTTTCGCCGTCGCACAATCACTAAACTGCGTGGAAACGTACATTGCGAATCACAAGGATTGGTTACCGGTGTCGAGCTTGTCAATACGCCGTTTCGTTGTCTGAGAACGTTGTCGTTCGCCGAATTGCGATTCGCTGCGTTGCTTGGTATCACCCGAGTCTATCGTCTCCACCGCCGCCAACTGTGCCTCACAAGGGAACGCCCGAGGATGAATACTCTACGCATTGCCAGCCTGTTCATGATGTCGAGTCTCGTCATCGCACTTGGTTGTGAAGCTCAGCAGTCCACTGCGCCAGCAGGATCGACGGAGCCTGTGGCTGAGCAATCGTCCACGGTCGTTGAGTCTGCGACCAATGAGGCAGCCCCAACTTAGACGGTGGCTGTGGCCGACGAAGCGGAGCCTGAGTCGGTACTGGTGCCGTACGAGAACCCACTCAGTCAGGAAGAAAAGGACGGTGGTTGGATCACTCTGTTTGATGGACATTCGCTGTTTGGCTGGACGTCGAATGCAGCGGCGGTGAATTGGCATGTGACCGATGGAGCGATTACCGCCAGTGAGGGACCGCGTGGATTGTTGCTGACGTCGGTCCCATTCGCGGACTTTGAGTTCACTTGCGAGTTTCAGTTGGAAGCTGGGGGCAACAGTGGTGTCTTCCTACGGACGATTCCGCAGCCGGCCAAGGTCGACCAGGATTGCTACGAACTGAACATCGTCGATGCCCATCCTGATGGTTACCTCACCGGCAGCCTCGTGGGGCGTGCAAGGACGGCGGAACCGATCACCGGATCGGGCGATTGGAAGACATGCCGTGTAGTGGCCGAAGGGCGTCGATTCCAGGTCTTTCTGGGCGGCGAACAGGTGCTGGACTTCACTGACGACACCGACGGTTTCCGGCCAGCCGGACACATCGGCCTGCAACGAAACGAAGGGGCCGTGAGCTTTCGCAATCTGCGACTGCGTCCGCTGGGAATGCACGATCTATTCAACGGAACTGATCTCACCGGCTGGCGCATCGTGCCTGGTTCGAAAAGCGAATTCGCAGTTGAAGACGGGACGATCCATGTCACCAACGGGGCCGGCTTCCTGGAGACCGAGCCGACGTTTGGCAACTTCATCTTTCAGGCGGCCTCGCAGACACATGCCGCTGAACTCAACAGTGGCTACTTCTTCCGGGCCATGCCCGGTACCGCAGAGGCCCCCTCGAACGGCTACGAAGCACAGATCCACAACGGCTTTGATGGCGATCGGCATCACCCCAACAATGCGGGCACCGGAGCGATTTTCCGTCGTGTTGAAGCCCGGTATGTCGTCCCCAATGACAATGAATGGTTCACGACTACACTCATCGCCAACGGTCCACGCATCGCCGTTTGGGTCGATGGGTACCAAGTGGTCGACTGGGAAGACACCCGTAAGTCGGACGAGAATCCGCGCAAAGGACAACGTCTCGCGGCCGGACACATCAGCCTGCAGGGTCACGATCCGACGACGGACATCTCTTTCAAGTCACTGCGGGCGGTGGAATTGCCGGCGAAATAATTGTGCCGCCCACGGCACCGACCATCGAGCGCGACCGCGTCGTTGACGACCAGTGGAGATGCTGCTGGTGGATTGAGATGGTGCAGGTGGCTGGCCCACCGGTTGAGATGGTTGAGGAACAAGAGCTGCGGGCCGTCAACCATGTGCGTCGCGGACGAGAATCCCGGGACGATTGAATTCGGCCCCTTTCACACGGACGGTGAGCGTTGGCCAGTTTTCATGCCGCGTGATCACTTCACGCGAATTTGCATGCACCAGCATTGTGTCACTTACCAGCGAAGCCCGCACACTTGGATGCCAGTGGATGACCGAAGTCGATGGAATCTCGCGTGTAGCATCGGGGGTAAAGCGTTCCTCACAGGCGCCGTAGCCGACGAACTCCGCCTGCTCCGCCAGCCGCCATTCATCAGGTACGCCGAATTTCTCATAGATCCGAGCGACCCGCTGCCAGGTCTCACAGATCGCCCACCCGGCCTGCGAGAAGAACATGCCCGTCGCCTGCAGCAGCGTGGCAACATCGAAAGTGTCCTGCACTTCTTCCGAAGGCGGGCCGAAACAAACGGTGCGTGACAGCGCAAGGTGCAAGCCTTCGCGTCGGACCATAGCCGAAAGCACGCAGTGCCGCTCAACTCGGTCTTCACTCGCCGTCCATTGTCGATAGCGATGCCCTTGGCCGTCAGCCAACACTTGAAGATGAACCGGTTCGAGACCATGCCGCCACAGTCGATGCGACAGTTGTCCGGCAATTTCCTGTTCGCTCTCGCCGCGCTGCAGACTGCGGGCCGTTGCCTCCACCGCATGGGCGGCCATCAAGCCGAACTCGCGATAGCGTTCCGCCTCGCGATTCGAGAGTTGCAGGCGAAAGTCCTGCAGTTCACGTTGCACATTCTCGGTACCGGGATACCAGACATCGCCCCCGACCCGGCGTCCCCGCACAGCATCTTGCCGGAGCAGATGCAAATCTTCTGTCCAAGGACGTTCCTTCTGCAAAAAGCCGAGGCCATTGAGTTCGCGGTCGAAGAGTTGCGGCGTATCAGACTGCTGGCACAGCACGACACGCGCTTCTTCAGTAATCAGCAATGCCCCGAATGCACCGATACCCGCACGCTGATTGTTCGCACCGCACGTCAACCAACCGAACATTTCCGGTGACTGCAGCAGCAACGCGTCGAACCCTTTGAGCAGCATGTACTCGACGAGCAACTGATGCCGCCGGTCGACCTCCTCGGCTCGAGGCTGGTCGAATGCACGGATCTCGTTTGAGAGCGCGGGGTTCAATGGGGAAAGTAGATTCAGTGCCATGCGATCGAAGGGATGAGTCGAATGGACGCAATAGCGACAGGCGGAATCACCTCCCGCCAGCATACATCAGAGCATGCCAGTCTGTCGAAGCATAAGGTTCCCCAGTACCCCGCAGGGGGAAAAACGCTGCTTCGGACGTCGCAGATCGGGCTGTAGTGATTCTTCCGACTGGGTAAGCCGTCATTTCGGGTGCAGGGTTCCCACAGCGAACATGTAGGGAGCGATCTCGCACCGGGATGACGAGATGTGCAAATTGCAAGGTCCAGGTCGATACTGGCAGCATCGGCGACGAAGAACATGCCTGCCGATCTGCGCAATCACGCCAGCGACATTATCGGGACCACTTCGCGCTGCAACTCACCGCCGGTCACGTGAACTTCCCCGGTCCAGTCAACGAAGACGTTGATCTCGCTCCGCACACCGAACTCGGGCAGATAGATGCCAGGCTCGATGGAGAAACAGGTCCCCGGGAGCACGCGACGGTCTTCGCGTGTTTCGAGGTTATCCATGTTCGCTCCGTTGCCATGGACTTCCTGGCCAATGCTGTGCCCGGTGCGGTGACCGAAGTACTCGCCATAACCGGCATCGGCAATCACCTGACGGACGGCGTCGTCCACCTGTCCCCCGAGGAGCGGTTCGCCATTCGCGAACGCATCCCGCACGCGGGCGATGCCGGCATCACGGGCGGCGGCCACAATGTTGAAGATCTTGACGTACTCTTCCGGCACCGTCGTCCCAACAAACCCCGTACGGGTCAGATCGCTGTACACGCTGCGGGGACGCTCGCACTTCGCCCACTGATCGATCAGCACGAAGTCCCCTTCACGAATCCAGGTGTCCTCACCTTCACCAGTCTCATAGTGCGGCATCCCGCTGTGCGGCCCACGACCGACAATGGGAGGGTGATACGTGGTGAGCTTGTTTCGGGCAAAGTGATCCATGATCAAATCTTGAACCGTACGTTCCTCGACCCCGCCCTTGGTCCGCACCTGGTCGGCAATAAAAGCCCAGGCCATGGCAAACGACGAGTTCGTATGCACTGCCGCTTCCAGATGCAGCGCCCACTGCTCTTCGTCCCAGGTCGCTTCGAACAGTTGAATGAGATCACCAGACGAGACCACCTCTGCACCGAATGACCGCACCAGTTCCACGGTCCCGGCGTCGACCTTGGAGACATAAGGATTCCCGTTGCCCGGGGAATACTCCATCGCCAGTTGCTTGCATCCTCGCACGCAGGACTCGATTGCCGCTTCGAGCTGCTGCCACTTGAGGTAGATCGTCTTTTCACCAGGGAGATGATCCAGCGCGGAGTCCTCGATGCGATGCACGATTTTCATCGGCGTTCCCGCTGCGGGAATGAAGTACAGACATCGCCGCGAGCCCATGGTCCCTTCGGGAATCTGCATCACCCGCCGCGCGAGCGTGTTGCTGCCCCGGAAGTCGTACAGCAGCCAGCCGTCAAACTCGAAATCGACCAGTGCCTGTTGAATGCGTCCCAAATCAAACATCACAGTTTGCTCCGTTTTCTTAGCGAGTCGCCTGGATGATTCACTTCACCACAAAGCATCGATACGGTGACACGGCAGCCTGAGAGCGTCAACCGGTGCGACCGAATCGACGTCGCCACCACACCTTGTTCACCGGAGACACGCCAGATTCGTCCACCAATGCAAACAGCCGTCGCGGATCAACGCGACGGCTGTCGAAGAGGTACCGCCCGGATTCGAACCGGGGAAATAACGGATTTGCAATCCGTCGCCTTAGGCCACTTGGCTACGGTACCTGACTGGTTGTGCCCTAATTGATCGGCATCCCGAAAGCCGAACTTTCGGGAAAACCGTCACAACGAGGGTTTCTCCTGCGAGCCTCATTCTAGGGAGAGTCGGCAAATTTGGCAAAGGCTGCCGACCCCGAAATCTGGGGCAAGTTTGACGGCAGAGCCTGATCAGCACCAACCGGAACCTCATGTCAGCAGTTGAGACACCGAATGGGTAAATGGACAGAGACTGCGTCGCTGGAATCGGTTCGCCGAAATTATCGATTCCACACCAGGAATACGCGTCACTTCTTTGGTGGAGTGACCGCCGTCTCCCGTTGCTGCCGTGACAACCACTCGCACGCCGCATGGGGTAGTGCCTCGTGACCGCCCTCGAAAATTGTCACCCGGGCGCGATTCGCAATCCGACGCAGAAACAGTTCCCGACCGTACAACGGATCCTCCAGGGTGTCACTCTCCTGGGGCTCGGTCAAACAACGGTTCCCCCACAACTGGTCGATCTCTTCACGTGACACAACGGGCAACTCCTGGGCTGCCGCCACCGCATTGAACGCCAGAATCGTATGCTCGACCGGGACGGAACCGGAATGTCCGTCATTCACACCAGCATTCAGATCGAGCGGCAGTTCAGTCGCACGATGCATCACGGTCAACGGACTCCGCTCGCGATACTGGTCGTCGACCTCCGCACTCATTCCCGGCGCTCCACCGCAACTCTTGGCGATCATCTGGGCATACTTGCCCGGAGTACCCGATCGGGCATGAAACTCATACCAGCGTCGCAGATCGCTGATCCCCACCCACGCCGATGCTGCCGAGAACCGCTCCGGTACGTAACCGGCCATCAACATCGTCATGTGCCCTCCACCAGAGACACCGGCCAGATACACGCGACTACGATCGACCGGAAACTCATCAAGCGCCCAGTCGAGCGCGTCGAGCACATCCTGCCGAGCCAACTTCGACCCACACGCATCAGGATGCTGGTTCGGCCCCCGAAAGTTCGGCTGCACGTAAAACCATTTCCGCTCCACTGCCTCGCGCTGCCAGTCCGACCGATCCTGTCGATAATCACTGCTCCAAGTATGCAGCAGGACCAAGAGCGGACGCCGTTCGCCATCACGCACCTGAGGCCCCCAATACCGCAACGGCTGCGGAGACGCCCCCAGCGAACTGGGAATCTTACGCTCGCTCAACGGTGGGAGCGCGGCTGATGTGTCTTGCGCGTGCGCGAAACGACTGAGCCAAAACAACAGACCGGCAACAAGCAGGAGGCGAGCGTTCAACATCGTTCTTCAATTGAGCGACAGATTTCCAGGGCGAGTCCACCACTCAGCACACGCGTGAGGCTTCCCCTGAACAGTATCTCAGCATGCTACCAGAGTGCGCCACCTGCATTCCAAGCCGCCCAACCTCAAGCCAGTCTCTTGATCGCTAACCGGAACATCATGGGGTCAAAGATGTGACCGGTGGCGTTCGCGCTGGTCCGGTTCACGTCGCGTAAGACCGAACCAACGCTGACAGCATCTTGGGCAACATCACGCTGCTGGCCCTGCGAGGGTCGCATCGACTGCAGTGGCGTGGTCATCAACCTCTGCCCCCGCACATCCTCGGCGACTGGCCACGTACCGTTTCACGATCCCCGCCCCGACCAGTGCCGGCGCGAGGATGACACACAGAGGGCAAGTCGCTCCGGCGAGCAATGTTGTCCCCACTCCAAAGGCGCCGAGGCCAGCGCCCAGGGCGAGGCAAGTGTTGGCGTCCTGAACCTCCTGAACCAATTGCTCCGTAGTTCGCTGCTCCGTGGTTCGCTTGGTCATCGAAGTGCCTCCAGTAACAGAGTGACGAGAAAGTACACAGCCGCAAATCCCCAAATCAGCAGACAGGGCGAACAAACGCCCGTCGCGCACGCTCCCGATGAACAGTTGCCAGTGGAACAAGAGTCCGACTCG
>JAGQQB010000123.1:0-256 GCA_020426425.1 Planctomycetaceae bacterium
CCATCGTGGCAACGCCCGGTTGCCAGTCACGATCACTGGCGAGAATCTGCCGCCGGGCCTGCATGTCGCGCCGACGACGATTCCCAATGACACGCGCGGTGCCGTCGTCCTTTGGGCGGACGCAGATGCCGCCGATTGGACCGGTCCGATTGATCTCGTTGCCACCGCTGAGGTCGATGGTCAACCGATTCGTCGTGTCGTCCGTCCGCACAGTCGTGTCTGGAACAACTCCGGGACGAGTCTCATCTCGCGTCGC
>JAGQQB010000123.1:283-9274 GCA_020426425.1 Planctomycetaceae bacterium
AACCGGAGCAAATCGAAGTCATTGCCGGGCAATCTGCCGAACCCACCCTGCACCTCACCCGCTTGTGGCCCGACTTTCAGGATAAGGTAACAATCCAACCTCTCACTTTCCCCGGCAACTTCAAACTCGGTAACTTTGACATTGCCTCCGACAAGACGTCAGCGACCATGAAGATCGAGGTTCAGGAGAACACACGACCCGGCAACTACACCCTCACCGTGCTCGGCCAGGGACAGGTCCCCTTCAACAAGGACTCCGCCGCCACCGACCGGCCAAAGACCCTGGTCGCGACCCCGTCACGCCCAGTGACGCTCGTCGTGAAGGAGAAGCCTAAGCAGTGAGCCTGGGGTGAAAAAACGGGCTTGATGGTTGCGGGTTCAGGAGAGCTGCGGACGGGGTGGACTGCACGTCTTTCAGCTTGCTGATCCCAAGCTCCTGATCCAGGAGCAGCTAACAGATGGTGCTCGCATCCGACGCGGCCAGTGTCAACAGCATTGATCTGATGACAACGCGGCCGATTCGCAAGCGGTGACCGCCATTCATCAGACGCCCCCATGGTCCTTGATCTGGCCTGGCGGTTGGACGATTCTCCTGTGTCGTCCATAATCTATTGACAGGCCAAATCTCGGGGGCTGCGGCGGTGATGAACTTTAATCTGGAAAGAATGGACGCATGACAGGTGTTCTCGCGGCAGGAAGTGAGAGGATCGCTCATGGGGTCGGCATTCCGCTGGCGCTGATGAGCATTCTCGTGCTCGGTGTCGGAGCACAGTGGCTGGCGACGCGGCTGCGGATCCCCTCCATCCTGCTGCTGCTCGCGGCGGGAATCACCGCCGGACCAGTCACCGGATGGATTCATCCTGAGGCGCTGTTGCAGGACTTGATGTTTCCGTTCGTGTCGCTGTGCGTAGCAATCATTTTGTTCGAAGGGGCGCTATCGCTGCGGTGGTCGGAGTGGCAGCACATTGGGCAGCCGCTGGTCCTGATGCTGACTGTTGGCGTATTGATTACCTGGGTTCTGACTGCGGCCGCAGCGCATTGGATTCTCGGATTCGACTGGTTCCCCGCGATTCTGCTGGGTGCCGTACTGGTGGTGACCGGGCCAACCGTGATTGGGCCGATGCTGCGGCAGATTCGTCCCATTGGTATGGTCGGTCCACTTGCCCGTTGGGAGGGGATCATTGTTGATCCTCTGGGCGCGGTCCTCGCGGTGCTGGTGTTTGAAACGCATCATCATCTGCTGACTGATGGCGTCGAAGGGGGAATGACGAGCGCGGCAGATGCGTTGCTGGTGACCCTGGTCATTGGTTCGACCATGGGTTTCGGGCTCGCTCTGCTATTGTCCTCTCTCTTGAAACGCCATGTGATTCCGGACCATCTTGAAAACCCGCTGACGTTGACCCTGGTCGTGGTGGGGTTCACTCTCTCCAATGTGATTCAGGAGGAATCGGGTTTGCTCACGGTTACGGTGATGGGCGTGGCATTGACGAACTCAAAGGCGCCGCTACGCCACATTATTGAATTCAAAGAGAACCTGTCGGTCCTGCTGATCTCGACCTTGTTCGTGCTACTTGCCGCGCGACTCACACTGGCCGACTTTACCGCACTCAGTTGGCGCGGACCGGTCTTTGTGGCGGCAATGATTCTGGTCGTGCGTCCGCTGAGCATCTTCGCCTCGCTCGCCACGGCGCATGTACCACTGCGGGATCGAGTTTTGCTTTCATGGCTGGCGCCGCGCGGGATTGTTGCCGCAGCGGTCGTTTCTGTCTTCGCACTGCAACTTGGGGACGCCGGCCGCGGATTGGTGCCTGCCACGTTCTTGCTGATCATTGGGACCGTCGTCGTGTACGGGCTCACAGCTCCATGGCTGGCTCGTGCGCTCGGGTTGTCGTCGGCGAATCCTCAGGGTGTGGTGATCGCCGGAGCAAATCGCTTCGCGCAGGAGTTCGCTCAAGCCATACAGCAGGCGGGATTCCCGGTGTTGCTGGTGGATGCCAATCCGATTCAGACCCGGGAAGCTCGCATGCAAGGATTGCGGACGGCGAGTCTTAACATCCTTTCCGAAAGGGCGCTCGACGACCTCGATCTGGGCGGCATTGGTCGCTACCTGGGGCTCACTCCCAACGATGAAGTGAACACAATGGGGGGATTCCATTTCGCAGAACTTTTTGGTCGAGCGAATGTCTATCAACTCACGCCCGTCCGGGCGACGAATGGTAAGCAGAAAGATCTCGCGGCTTCTCATTTGCGGTTGCGATTCCTGTTTGACGATCACGTCAGTTATCGCGTGTTGTCCGAACGCTTGAGTCGGGGTGACCTGATCAAACTGACGAAACTGAGCGACGAGTATCCCTGGGAACAGTTCGTGGCGAAGTATCCTGAGCCACTCGTTCTCGCGGTCGCTCAGCAAAAACAATTGACGCTTGCGAGCGACGATCACAAGATTCAGCCCAAAGCAGGACAAACCCTGATCGCTCTCGTCTCCCCTCCTCGGCAGGAAGAAGGTGAACCCGGATGACTCGCACTGACACTGTCTTCGCCCCGGCAAGTCGCCACAGAGATTGGTCGCTCCGACGCTGCGGGCGAATTGTTCGGCTGACGCTGCTAGTGCTCGCCCTTTGCTCCCACGGTCGCGCCGTCATCGCCGAAGGCATCCCGGCGATTCCCGCAGCACTGCAGGAATGTCTGCCTGCGGCGGAGGACATACTGGCGATCGTCAATCGACGACCTGTCCTGGGAGCGGATGTCCGGGTTCGCATGTTGACCACTCCACTCAGCGAGCAACAGCAGCCGCGCCTGTTGGAGGACTACGTCCAACAGGCGATCGACCGCGAACTGATGGACCAGTTTCTCGCGAAGCGCAAGGTCGACGTGCCGGAGACGCTCATTGAAGAACGGGTGAGGGTGTTTCGTGAGCGGGCGGGGGGGGAAGCGGGATTGGCCCGCATGGGACTCGATGATGCGTCACTGCATGCGCAAGTGAGTCTGTCGCTGCGTTGGTTGAAACATGCACAGGGGATTCTGACCGACCAGCAGTTCCGCGATTACTTTCAGCAGCATCGCTCGCAACTCGATGGGACGCGGCTGCGGATCGAGCAGGTGTTTCGCCAGTGGAATGCGGACGCCACCCAGGCGGATCGCGCGGCAATCAAGGCAGAACTGCAATCGCTGCGGACTGAACTCGTGAGTGGTCAAAAGAGCTTTGCCGACATCACTGGCGATGGGGCCGATCTGGGATGGATGACGTCACGCGGCAATCTACCGACGGAGGTGTTAACCGCTGCGTTTGGACTCGAAGGAAGTCGCATTAGCGAGGTGATTGAATCGCCTCAAGGTTTGCATATTATCCGAGTTGTTGATCGCATTCCGGGTCAACTTAGTCTGGAAGACGTCCGCATGGATGTCCTCAGCGCACTCTCGGCTCAGCTCTGGGACGAAGAGGTGGCCCGACAGCGCAAGACGGCGCAGATCGAATTGATGTTGCCGTGATGAAGTTGCCTCGCTGGCCAGTTGGCTACAGAGACACCCAAGCTGCTGCAATCAGTACGCCGCAGGTGAACAGGACGATTTCCCAATGCAGCGTTCTGGCCGCTGGTTCGTCCATCTCTTCCACCGTGCGCTGCGCGGTGATCCACAGAGTCCGTGCCAGGACGAATGGCAGATCGACAAACAGCAACTGGGTCAGGTAACTCACAACCAGTTGCAGGCACCAGAGGGGGTAGGCAATCGCCTGATCGACAAACGAATTGACGTAGAACTCATAATTCGCGAGACGATTGAGTGAATGCTCCTCCACGGCTTCAGTTTGTCGTCGACCATCCAGGAGGACGAAGGCCAACGCAACGACCGGGAGTGCGGCCGCCCACCAGTTTGTGTCGCTCAGCTGAAGTTGTGGCATCAACCCGATGGCCATGCCAGCTCCCAGCAGGCCGACCAAAAGTGTGCCAATATACAGCCGTTGCGTGCGTACATCGCGAGGTCGGATGGAGCGGAGCAGGAACAGCAGTGCCAGCCAGCTGAGGAGTTGTCCCAGGATCATCAGCGGCTCAAGACGACCGGCAATCGCAGGGAGTTTCACTGCCTGGTTCGCTGCCTGCGTGGCAGCGAGTGCGCCTGGGAGGAGCAGAGCATGGCTCAAGGCCGCTACGATGACCATCCAACCGGGGGGGGACTGGAGTTCAACTGACCGTAGCACACACACCGATCCGAGGCAGAGACCTGCGACGGTCATCCCCAGCAGGTAAGGATTGGGGGCAACTCCGGCAATCATGCCGACCCACAGCATGCCGCACCAGGCACTGACGAGAGCGAGAAGCCGTCGCCGGAACGCGATCCCAGTTGGCAGTGAAGCAGGTTCCGCGTCCTCGGCTGATGCATCCGTCTGAAACCAGGCGATGAGACTCAACAGAATCAGTGATAGGGTCCCGACGCCCACCATCAGCAGTCGGGCTTCTGGCGTGGCCAGTAGCAGATCGCGCAGCTGAAACAAGAGCAGCAGCGAAACTGGCATCAGTCCGCCGACCCACCACATTGCCGCTGGCGATGACCAGGCCACACCCCGCTGCCACCCCATGCACGGATACAGCCCCAGCCTCACGACGAACATCGTCAGTAGCAGGGTGGCGATCGAGTTCACCGTGGCGGGTTGGTGACTCTGCCATGCCGCCCACCAGCCTTCTGCCTGAATCTGCGAAAGTGGTAACGAGGGAAAAGTGTTGCTCAGCAGCGCCAGCCCCGCGACTGCCAACAAATCGGCCAACACCAGCATCACGACCCATCGCACGTTTTCACGTGCAGGTGTTGAGGCATCGGCTGAACCAACGTACCCGAACCAAAATGCGGCGGAGTGGAGCAGCAGAATCTGTGGCAACTCGTCCAGCGCCAACGCAGCACACAGGCAGCCAGCGGAAGACAACAGCCAAAGACTGCTCCCGAGGGCGCGTGTCCGATGGGCGGCCAGCACCAGCGGGATGACCATGGCAAGGCCAACGGCGAACCACGCGGGCAAATAGAGCAGCGATTCCATCGGAAGTCCTGTTCAATGCGAAGCAACAGTGAACACGAACAGAATCGCCATCCAGATGACGCCCAGTCCATGCCAGAACCAGGCGCAGCACCGCACCCCCCAGTAGTACTCGTGATCGTATCGGTCCGACAGAGACCGCGCAGTGATCCACGAGACCGACAATACAGCGATCAGGAAGTGCAGCGCATGCAGCGCGGCCAACGCCAGTGCGAACGCGGTCGCTTCCATGGATGCATCGCCAGGGGCACGGTGTTCGGGAAACATGCTCCACAGGGCGAAGGTCTGCATCCCCATGAACAGCGAACCCAGTCCGAGCGTGATGAGCAGCCAACGTCGATACAGCCGCTGCCTTTCTACGCGAACGAACAGAATGGCCCGCTCCAGGGTGATGCTGCCCAGAATGAGCAGGACCGAGGTTGGTATGAACATCAATGGAAACCGCAGACCGCTGCCGATTGTGTGACGGGGGAACTGCATCATGAGCAGGTAGGTCACCGCCCAGGCCGCCGTGAACGCGCAGACCGCGATCAGAAAGAATCGCAGCACGAGCTGACTCATCCCTTCATAATAGCGGGTGGGAACAGCGCGGTTCATGCAGCACACCTCACTCCAGTCTACGTCGAACCTGCCGATGCAATCCCGCGAGAGTCTGTTGAACACGGCAGCGGAATCAGGCTTTGACGCCGCTGGCGAGTTTCTTCGCGCGTTCCTGGACGGCGACTGGAACTTTCCGCAGCAGTTGCTCGATGACCTGATCTGCATTGATGCCTTCGCTGTCCGCCTGAAACGTCGTCAGGATACGGTGCCGCAGCACCGGCAACGCGACCGATTTCACATCGTCGGTGGTGACATGGAATCGACCGCTGAGCACCGCGCGGGCTTTGGCTCCCAGGATCAGGTACTGACCGGCGCGAGGTCCCGCCCCCCAGGAGAGGTACTTCTTGGAAAACTCGCTGGCACCTTCTTCGTTCGGGCGAGTGGCCCGTACGAGATCGCGCGCGTATACAAAAACGTGTTCCGCGACCGGAACCTTCCGCACCACTTCCTGCAGCGCGAGAATCTGGTCGCCGGTCAATGCGGGCTTGAGTGTTGGTTCGTCGGAACCGGTGGTTTGCTTGAGAATACGCAGTTCTTCCGCAGCCGTTGGATACTTGACGACGATGTTGAACATGAACCGGTCGAGCTGGGCCTCGGGGAGCGGGTAGGTCCCTTCCTGCTCAATTGGGTTCTGTGTTGCCAGCACGAAGAACGGCGAAGGGAGTCGGTAGGTACTCGACCCGACGGTCACGTGTCGTTCCTGCATCGCTTCGAGCAGAGCCGCCTGTGTCTTTGGAGGCGTGCGGTTAATTTCATCCGCCAGCAACATGTGTGTGAACAGTGGCCCCTGCATGAACTGAAACGTGCGGCGACCGGTTTCGGGATCATCTTGCAGCACATCGGTCCCGGTGATGTCCGAGGGCATCAGGTCGGGGGTGAACTGAATGCGGCGGAACGACAATTGCAGGATGCGCGACACCGTGCTCACCAGCAGTGTCTTTGCCAGTCCCGGCACCCCGACGAGCAGACAGTGGCCGCGACTGAATAGCGCGATCAGCAATTCGTCGACGACCTCGTTCTGGCCGATGATGACCTTGCCAATCTCTTCACGCATGCGGGCATACGCGGTCGCCAGGCCACGAATTGCCTGCGCTTCCTGTTCCTGAAGATCGTCTGTCGGCGGCGTTTGGTCACTCATGGGCGGGATCAATGTTGCGGGGAAGGGGCGGAAAGCCGTCACATCGTACCGATCCGCCCGGACCGTTGTCATCCGGGAGGGGCAAGAATGCGACTGAGAGGCTGTCGGCGGTCAGCCACCGGTTCTTCGTTGGTGGCAGAAACGTTCACTTGCTGTACGCCTATCAGTCCTTGCGGTCTGTCGGATTTCTGGCTTGCTTCGAGCTTCGTATTTCGAGCTTGATGCGGACTGAACACCAATCTTGAGTTGCACTAAATAACGGGTGAGATCCGGACGGCGCAGTATTTCAGTTCAGGAATCTTGCCATACGGATCGAGGGCATCAATCGTCAGGATGTTGGCTGAGGCTTCCCGGAAGTGAAACGGAATGAAAACGCTGCCTCGCTCGATGGAGTCGTCGGCCCGCAGCCAGAGTTCAATTTCTCCGCGACGACTGGCGACGCGCGCCCTGTCGCCATTCCGCATGCCGAGCTGTTCGAGATCGCGGGGATGAATCGCGGCAGTCGGTTCCGGTTCAATCGCATCGAGCGCGCGGCTGCGACGAGTCATGCTGCCGGTGTGCCAGTGTTCGAGCAGCCGACCAGTGGTGAGGATGAACGGGTATTCGTCGTCGGGCGGCTCGACTGGTGGAACAGCGGGGCACGGCACGAACCTGCCACGCCCATCGGTGGTCGGGAATTGCTCATCAAACAGGATCTGAGTCCCATCGCTCTGCTCCGGGTCAGGGCAGGGCCAGAGTTTGCCGGTCGGGCCGAGGTTGTCGTGCGTCAGCGTTGCGTAGTTGTGCGTTAGTGCGGCGAACTCGGCGAAGATCTCCGCCGGCGTGCTCAACGACGAGGACAACCCCATGCGCGCACAAAGATCCAGAAGAATACTCCAGTCGGCGCGGGCGTCGCCGGGAGGATCAAGCACTCGATGTCCCAGTTGCACTCGACGATCGGAATTGGTGTAGGTCCCGGTCTTCTCGAAGAATGTGGTGGCTGGCAGGATGACATCGGCGAACTCGGCGGTCTCTGTGAGGAAGATGTCCTGCACGGCGAGGAAGTCAAGATTCGAAAGTGCGGCGCGGACTTTGTTGGCGTTGGGATCGGACAGAAACGGATTCTCACCCATAATGAACATCCCTTTGATGTCTCCGGCGAGCGCCGCCTGCATGATCTCGACGACGGTGAGCCCTCCGTTCGGATCAAGCGGCACGCCCCACGCCCGCTCGAATTTCTCGCGGACATCTGGGCTGGTGACCGATTGATAGTCGGGATAGACCATCGGAATCAGTCCGGCGTCACTCGCGCCCTGGACATTGTTCTGCCCTCGTAAAGGATGCAGACCGGTGCCAGGGCGGCCGACGCTGCCGGTCAGCAGGCAGAGCGAGATCAGGCAGCGGGCATTGTCGGTGCCGTGTGCATGCTGAGCGATCCCCATCCCCCAGAATGTCAGCATGCTGCCGCCACCGCCTGGAGGGGTCGCGCGTGAAATCGTTCGGGCAACAGCTTCCATCTGCTCTGGCGGAACACCACAGATGGGGGATGCCTGCGTGGGGCTGAAGTCGCTGAGCAGGAGCGACTTTAGCTCAGCGAATCCGGTGGTGTGTTCTGCGATATAACGTTCATCAATCCAGCCTTCCCGGATGAGCACATGCATCACTCCGTTGTAGAAGGCAACGTCGGAACCAGGACGGATTTGAACAAAGTGCGTCGCGAAGTCGGCAAGGTCGTGTCGCCGGACATCAACCACAATCAAGTCGGTATTCGCTTTCGCAGCCGCCTTGATGAATGTTGCGGCAACGGGATGATTCGCACCGGTGTTTGATCCGGTGACGAGACAGACATCTGCAGATTCGACATCGGCGAAGACATTCGTCACTGCACCAGAGCCGATCGTTTCCATCAGCGCCGCAACAGACGAGGCGTGACAGAGCCGCGTGCAGTGATCGACGTTGTTGGTTCCCAGCCCAGCTCGCAGCAGCTTTTGAAACAGATAGGCTTCTTCGTTGGAGCACTTGGCGGAGCCGAAGCCAGCCAGAGCGCCGCTCCCATGGTTCTCGCGAATGTTGCGGAGTCGACTGGCGATGAGATCGAGTGCTTCCTCCCAGGTCGCCTCGCGGAACGCCGGGAGTACCTCAGCGTAGTCCACCACTCCGCCCGGCTTGTGGCCAGACTCTGCCACGGAACTTCGCACTTCCGCAGAGAGTGGTCGCTTGGGATAGAACGCCTCTTTGCGAATGAGTGGCTT
>JAGQQB010000124.1 GCA_020426425.1 Planctomycetaceae bacterium
ACCATCAACCATCAACCATCAACGTTCAACCTTCAACGTTCAACGTTCAACGTTCAACGTTCAACGTTCAACGTTCAACGTTCAACGTTCAACGCGAGGCGCAGCCTCCTCAACGCTCAACGACGTTTCTCCGGCTTCGCTGGCGTCAGCAGATGCGTTTCAAACCAGCGCATCATCGCTGGCTGAACGATGTCACGATTCTGCTCGGGGCTGTAGCCATGTCCAGCGCCTGCCACGATGATCAGTTCATGCGGCACCTTGGCCTCTGTCAGCAGGGGATCGATGTTGCGGCTATGCTCAATCGGAACCAGCACGTCCTTGTCCCCATGGATCAGCATCACTGGCGCGTCGTCACTGGTGACATGCACGACTGGCGAGACCGAGGCCTCCAACTCGGCGGCAAACGACAATGGTGGCTTCAGCCCAGCATGCTTCTTGATTTCTTCCGGAGGATCGGTCGTCCAGCCCCGCAGGTCGGTGGGGGGATAGAGGGCCACGCCGCACCTGATGCGACTCGAGTGCTGCAGCACTCGATCCTTCGCTTCCGGGTTCCCGTCATCGCCGGTGGTCGCGAGCATCAAGGTGAGGTGTCCTCCGGCGCTGCCACCGGTGACCCCGAGCCGATCCTCGAACACGCCATAATCACTGGCATGCAGACGAATGAACCGCACGCACCGCTGCACATCGGCTATGGCATCGGGCACTTGAAACCGCGGCGCACTCCCATGCCGCACAATGAATACGGTGTACCCGGCATCCAGGAATCCACGACTCGCCGCCGCCATCTGCTCCGGCTCCCGCCAACCGGAATACCATCCGCCACTCTGCAACCACAACACCCCCGCCCCATTCGGCTGCTCAGGCGTGAAGACATCAAATGTGAGCGCCATCCCGTCCTTGTGCCCATACACGACATCAGGCTGAATCTTCACCTCAGCCTGAGCCGCAGCTGTCAACACGCAAGCGGTGAACAAAATCAACCACAGTATCCGAACCATGAGCAACTCCAGGTGATGGACCAACGATAATCGGCCCGATTGTTGCCGGTGCGGGCGAAGTTGAGAAGCCTCAAGTGCGAGCACCCTCTGCGGGCGCTGTGGATAATCGCCGTGGCGTTCTTATTGCTTGGGGAATCGCGATCAAGTCCCGCCGGCTTACCGCACCAATTCCGCCAACTGGGCGACAACATCAAACACGCCACGATGGCGCGCCTGCTCTGCCCGAGCGACAAAACCGGCATCAGCCAGTATGGACTCGATCGCATTCGGCAGTTCAGCTGGCGATCGAATCATGGTGCCCAGTCCGCGACTGAGAATCCACTTTTCGTTCTGTTCCTGAACACAGGCGAGCGCGCGACTCTTCAGAAAGAGCAACGGGGTTCGAGTCAGCAATGCCTCGTTCAACGTCATCGTGCCTGGCTTGCCAATCAGATAGTCCGCACGATGCAGCAATTGCACTGGTGGCTCGGACCGGTACTCCAGAGCGACGACGGGATAGGAAGACTGAAGTTGCCGCACGGACTCCCGCAGATGCTGATTCCGTCCGCACAGACACACCAGGTTGGTCGCGATGTTTGCATCGGCAATCGCCTTCACCGACTCTAGAACATGGACCGTTCCCTGCCCCCCGAAAGAGATCACCCCCAGCGGCAATTCCGGGTTCAGCCCCCACTGTGGTGGGCACTCCCAGGTGTCGATGGGGGGGGCGTGGAAACGGGGATCAATCGGCATTCCGCTGATCGGGATGATCTCCGATTGCGGGATACCTGTTGTGATTGCCCGAACTGCCAGGCCCTGATCACCGATGAAGTACACCTGCCGATGTTTGGGGGTGAACCAATACCCTGTGCAAGCCTCGGAATAATCGACTGGAACAGTCACGCACTGAACATCCGGATTGACCAGTCGCGCCGCCTTGTAGAACAGGGGGTTCCACATCGGCGTGACCGACAGCACGAGATCGGGCGGGTTGTTGGTCCAGTAGGTCGACACTTGCCGCACGACTTGCGGAAGTTTCATCAGGTGTCTGTGCCACCAGGTCGACAGTGAAACCAGCGGCTGAAACCCGATATTGTTCTCTCGCCGCATGCCCCAGTTGAACGCCTGAATCCCGCACGCTGGGAGCGTGCCGAGCTTGAGCGGAAGTCTCTGTAGCAGATCGATCGCGTTCACCAGTCGCGGGATCCAATCGGGGTGTTGTTGCGTGATGGCGAATTGAATCGCCTCTGCCGCGGCGCGATGTCCCGAGGCGGCGTCGAAATAGATCAGATCGATTTTCATCCAGTGGCCCCCTCAATGTTGCCGCTATTCCGAATGCTGATGCTGAATCAGCACCACCACTTCGGCGCACAAGGCCTCTTCGCGACCAACAGGGCCAACGCGTTCCCCTGTCTTGGCCTTCACGTTTACCACCTCGGTTTCAATCGCCAGCAACTCGGCGACGCGCAAAGTCATCGCGTTCTTGTACGGCGAGAGCTTCGGGAGTTGGGCGAAGACGATGGCGTCGAGGTTGATCACGTGCCAACCGGCGGCGTGCATCTTGGTGACAACCTGCGCCAGCAGATGTGCGGAATCGGCGCCAGCGTGGGCGGGATCGGTGTCAGGGAACCATTCGCCGATGTCGCCCCAACCCAGTGCCCCGAGCAGGGCATCGGTCACGGCGTGCAGCAGGACGTCGCCATCGCTGTGCGCGACGGCTCCTTGCGAATGCGGGATGTCGATGCCCCCGATGACCAGCCGTCGATCTGGCTCCAGTCGATGTGTGTCGTGCCCGAGTCCGATGCGTATCATTTTCGTGCCTCCATCGGTTGGTGCAGCAGCCATTCGGCATATAGCACACCATCGGGGTCGAGGGCGGCTTTGAGTTGGCGTTGTAACTGCCATGCGGCGGTATCGGGACCAAGGCGGTCGGTGAATGTCCAGTCGTTTGGTCCACGGCTAACCCAGATTTGTGCGCCAAGCGGTGAGAGTTCGCTGCGAAGTTGGCGAACTGTCGTCAGCCAGTCGGCTGGATCGCCCTTTGGTAGACCGAGCAACGCGAGCCCATCTCCGGCGCGAATTTGCAGTGAGATGGTCGCTGGAATACGTGACAACACCGTGACAAGTTGTGACGGTTGGAAGGCGATTTGCACCACAGGCGTCTTCGATCCGTGGAGATATCCGGCCAACCGCTGTTGCAATCCAGTCGCTGCCGCATCAGTCAACACCGTTGCCGCGTCGTCGCCGTCGAGTTCGCGCTGCACCGTTTCCACCTGCCACAACGTCTCTGCTTCGGTGCCTTCATAGCCGAGGCACAGGCCAAAATGGGAACTGCCTGGGATGGCGTCAGTGTCGCTGGTCACACCGCTGAGCAAATTGTCCCACTGCGTTGATGAGCAACGAATCGCCTCGACAATGACCGGCCGGGTCTGCGATGTATTCAGCACCGTGAGTGCCCGGTCGAGTTCTGCCGTCGAGTCGAAGGCGATGCAGACGAACCGTAGCGATGGCACGAGCGGCTTGACCCTGAGCGTCACCTGCGTAATGACTGCGAGCGAACCGCGCGAGCCGATCAACAGCTTGCACATGTCGTACCCGGCCACGTTCTTCACGACACGGCCTCCGGCGTGGAACTCGCGGCCCTGTCCATCAACGGCCGTCACACCGATCAGATAATCGCGTAGCGTCCCATGGCCGAAACGACTGGGGCCACTAAAGTTGGTCGCGAGCAAACCGCCAATACTTGCCTGCTGCGGCTGAGGATGATCGATCGGCAGTCGTTGGCAATGTTCGGCGAGTATCTGTTGCAGCTGAGCCAGCGTCGCTCCGGCTTCAATCGTCACCGTCATATCCTGAAAAGGGTAGTCGACCGCGCGGTTGAGTTGATGCAGGCTGAGCGCCGCAACGTGCGTGGGAAGATCTGCGGATGTACCAGTCCCGACAGGCGTCAACTGACGGCGTTGCGCACGGCATGCGCGAATCATGTCGATCACGTCCGACTGTGACCTGGGGACCAGATCGCCTGCTGCCGCGCTGTGCGGAGTTGTCCCATCGGTCGCGTGTGTAGACATTGATCGCGGGTGGTTTGAGGGTCGTGAGCCAGAACAAGTGGAGCGGCTGGCGATTGTCGCCGATTGATCAGCGGCATGCGAGCCTGCACTGGCCTGACGTATAAAGACGGCACGAGGCGGTGCCAGCAACTACCGGATGGTGTTCCCGAAGTTACTCCCTGAGCCGTAGCCGCGCCACCACCTGGCCATGGTCCGATTGTGTGCGGGGCATCTCTTCGAACGTTTGAGCTTCGTCGATCAGGTGATCGTTGAACACATGCACGTAATCGAGTTCGGCGATGCGGTCGGGGTTGCGGGCGTAGAACTCCTCACTGACGAGGATGTGGTCCAGCGCTTCGTGGAAGCTGTTGTAGATGTGCGTGTAGTAGACGTCGCTCGTGCTTTGTCGCAACTGAATTTCCTGGGCCGAGTACAGCAGCACATCCCAGATTGGTTCTTTGCTGTTCCGCGACATTTTGTAGAACGGAGGATCGCCGGCGATCATTTGTGTGGTGACGGCACGGTCGCCATCGTTCAGATCGCCGAGCACAATCACCGGGCGCTGGTTGCCTTGCATCTCGTGAACGACGAGCACCCGCAGTGCTGCCGCCTCGGCCGCGCGGCGTACCAGCGCCCTGGTCGTGCCGAGCGCGCGATGCACGGGATTCCCGGAAGATTCTTCCGGCAGATACGTGGGCCGTTTTGATTTCAGGTGTGCGACGAATACCGTCGCCTCGATCCCCGGAAAGACCTCGACTTTGGCCTTGAGCACCGGCCGCGAGAAGCTGTCGATATTGACCTGCAAGATCGCATCGTCGAAACGGACAGCGTCGGGGAACCGCGTGATCGTGGCCATCAACTCGGCAGGCAACCGCGAGGCGAGCGCCACCCCAGGATGCATCGCCGGCGATTCGGTATCGTCGGTCCCCACAATAATGGGCGTGATCCCCCGCAAACGCTCGCTCTCATTGAGCGCCGCCTGCAATGCCGAGGCATGAAACACCTCCTGAAACCCAACGACATCTGCCTGCATGCGGTCGAGCTGTCGCCCGATCCACTCCGTCTTGGCGGAGAACTCCTCAGCAGAATACTCCGACCCCGCCTCGTAGTACGGGACTCCCGCACTGACGAGATTGAGAACATTGAACGTGCCGACGCGGGTGTATGTGGACATGAGTTTCGCCAGTGGCTTACGCGTTCATCGACCTTGGTATTCTCAACTCATCACGAATCGATGCAAGTCGCATGCGGCACCTCTGACCGAATTCAGCAGCTATTCACAGACCGAGCCGATGGGGTTTCGAAACAAGATGACCGCAACTCAGAAATCACCAATCGCTAGGCTCGCCAGAACCGGCCGCAGCGCGTCGCAGGCGGTCGTTCAGAGCGATACCTAGTCCGGTTTCTGGGAACTCCTCCGCCAGAATGACGTGGGCGGGGCCGGCATCGAGGCGACGCAGGGCGCGGAAAAAGTTGGCGGCGGCCTCTGTAAGTGAGCCAGCGGGCGACAGGACTTCAATGTCGACAAAGTTGCCCGGTGGTTGTTGTTGAAACGCCAGTGCGGCGCATGACTCAGGGATCGCAATCGTGGTCCAGTCGGTCACCAGTTGCAACGGCTTGCGCGGGGCATAGTGTTTGAGCAGTTGCCCAGGCGACGCAGACGCTTTCGATTCCAGATGACCGGGAGCGAGTGTGACGTTCGGCAATACGAATCGCAGTTCTTCCAGTGTGACACCGCCAGGCCTGAGCACAGTGCCGTACCCTCGCTCATCAACCCGCAGCACGGTCGACTCCACGCCGACGCTACAAGGGCCACCGTCGAGAATCCAGTCGATCCGGTCGCCGAGTTGCTCCTGGACATGCTGAGCTGTGGTGGGACTGATCCGTCCGAACAGGTTCGCGCTCGGTGCCGCGACGGGGACGCCGGCTTGGCGAATCAACTCGAGTGCCAATGGATGCCGGGGAATACGAAGGCCGACTTCCGGCAACCCAGACGTCACCAGATCGGGGATGCAGTCGCGTTTGGGGAGCAATAGCGTCAGCGGTCCCGGCCAGAATCGCTGCATCAAGTCCATGAGGATGGGAGAGCGAACTTCGGCCAGTTCATCCACCTGCGCGGCATCGGCGACATGAACGATTAGCGGATCGAACTCAGGACGCTGTTTCGCCGCAAAGATTCGAGCCACCGCCTGCGGATCGAGCGCATTGGCTCCCAACCCGTAGACGGTTTCCGTGCCAAACGCGACGAGTTCACCAGCACGCAATGCCTGGGCGCAAGCCTGGATATCGGTCGTGATGTTCGCCATAGCGGCACGAAGGGATGAGCGCGAATGCCAACATCGATTCCGTTACGGAATCACCCGCATCTCGCACGAGGTGCTGCCTGCGGCGGGGATGTACGCGGAGGTCACATAATCCATCACCATGCGGTCGGCATTGAATCGCCAACCGAGAGTGCGGACAGCGCGCTTCATCCGCGCGATCCATTCCAGCGGCAGATCGTCGTGATTGCGAGTGTAATACAGTGGGATGACTTCATTCTGCAGGACGTTGATCAGGTCTGCTGCGTCGCGCTGATCCTGGACTTCCTGGTTCGAGTGGATCAGGCCATTACCTATTGCGAATCCGTTCTTGCCATCGAAGGCTTCTGCCCACCAGCCATCCAGTACGGAGAGGTTGAGTCCGCCATTGAGGACCACCTTCTGACCGCTGGTCCCGGAGGCTTCGAGCGGTCGACGAGGATTGTTCAACCAGACATCGACTCCCTGGACGAGATGCCGACCAAGGTTGATGTCGTAATCTTCAAGAAACACGATGCGGCCCCCGAATCGGGCGTCGCGCGAAAGCTGGACGATCCGCTGCATGATCTGCTTGCCATGATCGTCGGCCGGATGCGCCTTGCCCGCGAAGATGAACTGCACCGGGCAATCCGCATCGTTCACGATCCGCTCGAGCAGATCGAGATCCTGCATCACCAGATCCGCACGCTTGTACGGGGCAAATCGCCGCGCAAAGCCGATGAGCAGATGCTGGGGATCGAGGACTTGCTGCAATCGTTCCTGGACTTCGCGACTCGAACCATATCGCTCGGCCTGCTGGAGCAGGCGTTTACGGGCATACACAATCAGCCGATTCTTCAGCGACTGGTGCGTCTCCCAGACTTCGAGCGAGGGGACATCTTCGAAACCTCGCCAGACTTCTGGTTCGCCGCTACGCGTATGCCAACTGACCGGCAACACGCGGTCGTACAGCACACGCATCTGCTGAGCCAGCCAGGTCGGCACATGCACGCCGTTGGTAATGTGACCAACCGGGACTTCCTCTTCGCTCCGGTACGGCCACAGATGCTGCCACATGCGACGACTCACCACCCCGTGCAGATTCGAAACCGCATTTGCTCGACGGCTTGTCTTGAACGCCAACACCGTCATACAGAAGGTCTCGCCATGGTTGTGCGGATCGACACGACCGAGGCCCAGGAAGCCTTCGTAGTCCAGTCCGAGCGCATCGCGCAATGGGCCAAGATGCTCTTCCATCAGCCCGCCATCAAAGCGATCGTGCCCCGCAGGCACAGGTGTGTGTGTGGTGAACGTACCAGAGGCGGCGGTTTCACGCAGGGCGTCCTCGAAACTCAGCCCGTCGACTCCCATTCGCATGCGGATGACTTCGAGCGATGCGAATGCCGAGTGCCCTTCGTTCATGTGGATCACGCGAGGATGCACTCCGAGCGCAGCCAACGCGCGAACGCCGCCCACGCCCAGCAACAATTCCTGACGGATGCGCATCCGCTGATTTCCGCCATACAACTGGGCGGTCAGCTGACGATCTTCCGGAGTGTTCTCCTCGACGTCACTGTCGAGCAGATACAACGGCACCCGACCGCATTCGACCAGCCAGACGCGAGCGTAGATCTGGCCATGCCGTGTCTCGACATGCACCAGGAGCGGCGTCCCATCGGGCTGAGTGACTTCCGTCATCGGCAACAAATCCGGGTCGGCAAGACTGTACTCCTCCTGTTGCCACCCCTGTTCATCGACCAATTGTGTGAAATACCCTTTGCGGTAGAACAACCCAATGGCGACCATCGGAATGCCAAGGTCGGAAGCACTCTTCAGGTGATCCCCGGAGAGAATCCCGAGTCCCCCCGAGTAAATCCGCAGTGACTCATGAATCCCAAACTCGGCCGAGAAATAGGCAATCGGACGATGCCCCAGAACCCCCGCATGTGTATCCCCCCAGGTATCTGAGGAACTCATGTACTCGTGCCAGCGACGGTACGCGGCATTGATGCGAGAATGCAGTACGAGTTCCCGAGCACGTTCCTCCAGACGGTGAGGATCGTATTCCTGCAGTAGCACAATCGGGTTGTGCGACAGGGCAGACCAGCGGATCGGATCGATCTGGCGAAACAGCTCAGACACTTCCGGCTGCCAGCTCCACCACAGATTCGAAGCCAGTTCCGTCAGCTTTTCGTGAATCGATTTGTTAACCGCCATGCGTTTCCGCCTTCTCGACTAGGCATCTCAAATTGCCTGCGTCGCCCCACGTGGACGACACAGAGCCGCAGAGTATAGAAGCGGCAGCAGAACAGGGTCGAGGCGAAACGAGGGTTTCGTCAAAGTGAGATGGCATCCATGACCGCTGATCTCTGTGGATCGAAAGGGGGACGAACACATCTCTTCTTGCATCCCACAAAACGCGATCAGCGACCGATTCGGTGAATCCAAAACGGTCGCTGAAGTCTTCACTGGGCATCACTCTGGGGATGTGGAGGCCCCTGGTGACGATTGCTTCTGAATGCCCTACCGATGCCAGTGACCGGTCTGATGGTAGTCGTAGTGACCGGGCACGTAGTGGTAGTGATTGCCATGCCGCTGCAGCGAGGGGGCGTGATAGTCGTAGTGGCTGGTGTCGTGGTAGTAGCCGCCGTACGAGCGGTAGCTGGGTGCATAGTAGCTGCCGCCGTAGTTGTTGTAGTACCCGCCTCGATAGCCGCTGCCAATGCTTAGGCTGATGCCGTAGCCGCTGCCCCCGTAGCCGTACGAGGGATACCCGCCGTACCCATAGTTGCATCCTCCTGCCTGCGCATCTGCCCCAGCCATGACAAACAGTCCGACTGCCGCCACAGCCGCGATTGCGAGATTCTTCATTGTCTTGCTCCTCTTAGTTCCCTTCGGGTGATGTGTTTCCCAGATGGGGACACCTC
>JAGQQB010000125.1 GCA_020426425.1 Planctomycetaceae bacterium
TGTTCCCACGTTGCGGCTGTATCGCGTGCTCTGCGACGAAGCTGGCCCGCGCTCCAAGACCGCCATCGAAGATGTCTCGCTCCCTTCCGACGTGCGGCAATGGTTCCTCAACACGCCGCAGCCCGGTGGGACCTGGCAGGTGGAACTGGGCTATCTGACGCGACCTGGACGATTCTTTCCCCTGATGCACTCGCAAGCGGTGGAACTACCCGAGACGACACGGGCGCATGCACGCCGAATGCCGGACGACGATGACTCGAACCTCGCCCGACGAAGTGGTGAGTCAGGTTCAGTCTCGGTACGCCTGAACGTCGAGATCGCAGTCCGCGGAGCCACCGTGCCGGGCGCCAAAGTACAGATCGATGATCAACTGATTTCCGTTGAGTCCGATGGGACGTTTCAGTCGTTCGCCTCCATTCCCGATGGCCGCACCATCCTGCCGATCGAGGTCTCGGCCATGGCCGGACGCCAGAAGGTACTGCTGGCCATCGAACGCAACACGCGTTTCCTTGAAGCCGAACCAGTTGACGAAGACTGATCAGGAAGGACCGTGATGCTTGAGGCAACGGCCCAGCCGGGATCGTCGCGGACGATCATCGTCGGTGGTGGACTCGCCGGAATGGCGGCGGCAAAGACGCTCAGCCAGTGCGGACGCGCTGTCACATTGCTGGAATCGCGGCAGCAACTCGGCGGCCGCGCCAGTAGTTTTGTCGATCATGAAACGGGAACCACGATTGACAACTGCCAGCATGTCGCCATGGGCTGCTGTCGGCGGTTCCTCGCCTTTTGCCGCGAGACCGGCATCGCAGATGAGTTTCAGCGCGAACAGAGCCTGACGTTCCTGGCACCGGGACATCGCCCGAGTCGATTTGCCGCCTCGTGGCTGCCAGCACCGCTGCATCTGGCAAGTGCGTTCGCGCGGCTGCCGTATCTGTCATGTGGAGAGAAGCTGCGATTCGCGGTGGGAGTGCGGTCGCTCTGGGCGAGCGATCCCGCAGTGCTGCGCGGTCAGTCGTTTCGCGATTGGTTGACCGCGCGGCGACAGTCCGAGTCGTTGCAGCGCAAGGTCTGGGAAGTGCTGCTGATTAGCGCGCTGAGTGAATCACTCGACCGCATTGATGCCGCCTACGCGCGGCAAGTGCTCGTCGATGGTTTTCTCACCTCACGCGACGGCTGGCAGGTGTATCGACCGTTGAAGTCACTGGGGGAACTCTGGACGCAGCGTGTTGGGACATGGCTTCGCGAGCAAGGTGTCGACATTCGACTGGGGCAGGGGGTCAGCCAGATTGAGCGCGGTGACGATGGGGGCTTTCGCGTGCGACTGCGAGATGACACGACGTGGATCGCCGAGTCTGTCATTCTCGCCGTGCCATGGCATCGCGTCGAAGATTTGCTCGCGCCGGAGTTGTCGGGAGCGGTCAACCTGAAAGACCTTGGTCGTATGGAAGCGGCCCCGATCACGAGTGTCCATTTGTGGGTCGATCGTCGACTCATGCCGCAGGAGCATCTGGTGTTGGTTGATCAACTGAGCCAGTGGTTGTTTCTGCAGCCCGAACAACGAGTGGCACACGTCGAACCAATTCCCATGGCGAGTTTGAAGACCGAGGAAGAGAGCCTGTGGCACTACCAGGTCGTCATCAGTGCGAGCCGCATGCTCAAAGGGATTACGCGTGATGAGGTGATCGCACAAGTCTGGCAAGAACTTCAGTCATTGCTACCCGATGCCGCTCAAGTTGAGCTGCGTCACGCCCGCGTCGTCACCGAACATCGCGCCGTTTTTTCACCGACGCCGGGAATCGACGAACTGAGACCATCACAGCGCACCGCGATCCCCGCTCTGTACCTCGCCGGAGACTGGACCCAAACCGACTGGCCCGCCACGATGGAAGGTGCCATCATCAGCGGAGAACAAGCCGCACAGGCGTGTTTGATCGAGGATCGAGGACTAAGGACTGACACTTCCCCCTAACTCCTACCCACTACCCACTACCCACTCCCCACGCCATGCCAGCCAACTGGCGAAGATATCCACCGTGGGGCGCGATTGTCAGCTGGACGATTGTCGCGCTCGTCTTGTGGCGGTTGTACATCTACCAGCCAGCGACATCGGTGTTGCCAGCGGAAGGTCTCGACACGCGCGTGGTGCGCGTGGTCGATGGCGACACACTGCTCATCGAGCAAGGGCACCGGATTCGTTTGCTGGGAGTTGATACGCCGGAGACGAAGCACCCTAACCGACCGGCGGAACCGTGGGGTGCCGAGGCATCTGCGTTCACGCGAGACCTGATCGAGGGCCGTGAGGTTCGACTGGAATTCGACCGCGAACGGCAAGACCGCTACGGACGTTGGCTGGCGTACGTCTTCGTCGATGGCGTGATGCTCAACGAACTGCTCATCAGGCAGGGCTACAGCCGCGCCGAAATCCGCTTCCCATTCCGCAGCGACCGGCAGCGTCTGTTCCAAAAGGCGGAGCAGGCCGCACGTGAGGAAGGACTGGGCATCTGGTCGGGGGAATCGCCTGTCGTCGCTACGGAATGAACACGAACTCCGGCGAGTTCACCAGCGACCAGACAACATCTTCCGCGCGACCGCGCCAGTCGGCATTCAGTCGTGCTGACGGTGGATCGCCTGCGAGGATGTCGCGCTGCCGCTGCATCGCTTCGATGTCCGACTTCGGATCGAAGTGATTCGACCACGTCACGCCGCTGCGGAACAACCTGACCGGCGGCACCGCCTCGGGACCGGCGATCACGCGGTCGGCGTACCCCTCCTGGAGGACTGATACCACCAGTTCGCGTTCTTCTGTGCTTGGTGACCGCGTGAGCAGCCGCAGATACAAGCCTTCGACGAAATCTTCGAGTGGCTGATCCTCAAGTGCGAAGGCAGTGAACTCAGACTGGTCGGAGAAGTCGATCACGCGATTCGGGGCTGTCCCATGCGCAAGCGCCATGGGCTGCAAAGCGGTGAGTGGGTCTTCCCGAAGCGTCAACGGATCTTGTCGATTCTGCCGCCAGCCGTAGGCGGACATCAGGTCGATCACGCTTTGCGCGACCGGCAGCGACATACTCGGACGATCGCGCTCATTACTTACTGCGGCAAGTTCCCAACTGCGTTCTGGAATCCCGAGGTGACCGAACCGCGATTCATCCTGCTTGCCATCGCCGTCCATCGTCAGTTCTTCCGCACGGAACGACTTCCCGGTCACCCGGTAGAGCGAGTCTGCGAGTTGATCGCCCGTCACCTTACGACGAATCGGACCCTGGAACCAGGCTGCATCTTCACTGTCCCGATTCAGGCCATTCGCGTACTGACGCTGGTAAACATCGGAAAGCAGGATCTTACGATACAGATGCTTCAGATCGTAGTTGTGCGTCACCAACTCATGGGCGAGATAGTCGAGTAGTTCGGGATGCTTGCATTCGGCTTCTTCCCAGTCATCCACTGGTTCAATGAGCGCGCGACCAAGCAGCCGCTGCCACACCCGGTTGGCCATCACGCGCGGGAAGCGACTGTTGCGTGGCGAGGTCAGCATTGCGGCGAGTTTCTCGCGGCTGTCATCGCCAAACCGCCACAGCTCGGTCGGCAGAATCTCTTCACGAGCAAGCTCCGCCTGGGCTGCTGGATCTCCGGTGGAGACAAACTCCGCGAATGGCCAGTTCGGCTTCACACTGTCCCCTGGTCGCAATGAGACCGTGACATTCGCTCGGGCCACTGCCTCAGGATCACCCGGGATGCTGCTCGTGCCCGGCACCTTTTCTGGCCCTCGCTTCAGCATCGCCGCCAGTCCGAACAGGTCTCCTTGTGCAACATCGTGATACGGCGCGTCGTGACAACGGGCGCACTTCATTTCGACGGCCAGGAAGGCTGTCCCCAGAATGTGGGCCTTGGCCGCAAGCGGGACGTCGTTCTGGGTCGCGATCGAAAATCCTGCCGGGCCGCCTTGATATGCACTGCCGCGCATCAGCGTCAGCTCGCTCACAAAGCGATCGAGCGGCATGTTGTCGAGCATTGCTTCGTACAGGAACCAGCGAAACGGTCCTGTGTTGTTGAGTTCCGGCTTCGTTAGCCCCGGATTCTCGGCGAGTACATCTTGCCAGTATCCAACCCAGGCATCGGCCCAGGCGGGATCGTTGAGCAACCGATCGACCAACCGTTCGCGTCGCGTTTCGACCGGATCGGCGAAGTACGATTCAATCATCTCCGTCGAAGGAATCGTCCCGACCGTGTCGAGACTAACTCGTCGGAGGAAAGCGAAGTCATCAATCGAATCGGTCGGCTGCTTGCCCGCTTCCGCCAATATATGATTCAGGAAGCGGTCGATGGGGGACTTGGCATCACCGGGAGGAACGACTGGTGCGGGGATCGCACAATTCTCGCGAGCAAATTCATGTCGCTGATCCCAATACGCCCGTTCCTTCTCGGATGCCGCCAGCCGCTCTTGCTGACTCCAGTCCCGCATTCGGATGCGATCTTCCTGCATGAACTGCAGCCAGTTGGCATCAGTGAAGGCGAGTTCACGCGTCGGTGCAAGGAACTGGAACGGCGCGCCAGCATGTGAGACGCCCACAACCATTTCCCCGAGGTGCTGCCCCGCACCTTTGTTCCCCAGCAGCCGATACAGCGACACGATATGCCGCCCCGATTCCAGCGTGACTTTCACTCGTTGTTCGAGGTGGGCCGCCGCGATCGACAGCATCTCGGGACCTTGATCAGGCAATTCGTAGTACGGGCCGTGAGCGCTGCCGTTGAGATTCTTGAACCCCGTTTCCGCAACAAGTTCGCCGTCGATGTACAACCGGGACGCGTCCAGCGAGCGCAGAATGAACTCATGCTCGCCTCCGGCAAACTCGATGTTGCTCACGAGATGCAGCAGCATCGGCACCGGGCGGTCAACGATCAGGCCTGCGGCATCGTACTTCGGCGGGATCTTCTTGAGTGCGAAAACATCGGTTTCATACAGCAGCTTCGGTTCCTGCATTCGGAATGACCACTTCCGGGCGACCGGCACGCGTTCCACGATCTCCACACGCACGCGATCGGTTGGCACCAGTGCTGGATCGACCTTGCCGAGGGCGAATTTCGACTCGGCGAGATTGATCTTCGCCCGGGCCTTGATTCGCTCCGGCGACAGGGCCGATCGATAGAGCGCCACTTCGTCCAGATTACCCCCCAGCGTTGAGCCGCCTCCCATGGAAGAACCGATCCACAGTTCGTCGTTGTCGACAACCGGTTGTTTGTCAGTCGCACCACCCATATCCCATTTGCCGGTGACAGGTGCCCCATCAATGTACCCTTTGATCGAGTCCGCCTTGCCAAACTCGAACGTCACGGCGACATGGTGCCAGGCACCATCGTCAGGCACTCCGGTCGTTGATTGCCAGCGATGCGCTTCCTGATCCAGCCCCTTCGGCGACCGCTCAGTTTCGGAATCGACGAACAGGAAGCTCAGCACGATGCCTGCTTTGTCGTTCGCCAATCGCAGCGCATAGTTCTGATTGTTGGCTGTGACGCCAGGGTTACCGGTTCGCCCCTTGCCAATGATGTAGGGATACCCCCCCGGCAATGGGCCTTCGAGCTGCACCCAGGCTTCCATCGTGATCGCGTCACCTTTGGCGAAGTCGAGCAGACTCACATCTCCGGAGTCGCTCACCACGAGATAGTTAGGCCCCTTGCTGAACTTCGCCGCCGTGTTGTCGGCAGCAAAGTCGGGATATTCCGAGGGACGCGGGCCGGCAATCGCAGACTCCACACGACCTCGCACCACCCCATGAAACCCGTTCCCTGAGGCATCTTGCCACGCGGCCTCTCCATCGCCGGAAAATCGCCACCAGGCGACTGGGGCATCGGCTTGAATCAGTTCCGCATAAGGGTCGGCCGCCTGTGAGGCGGACGATAGACAGGCGATGAACGCAATCAGCGCCAGCGAGGTGGCAAGGTTTCTCAACATGAGGTGGGTCCGGGCAGGTTGAGGAGGGTGGGCAGCGCAGCGACGAATCGATTTGCGTTGGTTCATCCCTCCAGGATACCCGTCCCCCTTTGGCGTTCGCAAGATGATGTCGCGAATTCACGTCAGCGGGGGAGTCTGATGAATGGTGGTCGGCAGTCAGCGATCACCAATCATCAGTCCTCGATCAAATCGCCGCCGACGCTGGCAGCGTCGGGCACGAGCGTCATCTGTCAGACGCCCCCACGATAGCCCCCCGGGCTACGACAACTACACCGCTTTGATCCGGTCTTCCAGGGTCAGCAGCAGTTCCTTCAGCGGCACCTGTTCGCCGCCGAGTTTGACAAACGTGCCGGTTTCGAGGTCGCGTGAGATGCGGCGTTCGGCGGACATCACGGTGCTGTGATTGCGTTTGCCAAAGTGTTCGCCGATTTCGCTGTACGGCAGGCTCGCCAGGCGACGCGCCAGATACATCGCCAGCATGCGTGGACGGGTGATCGACTGCTTCTTTGAGGTGCCGCGAAGATCCTGCTGTGCCAAGCCAAACGTTTCGCACACCACCTGTTCGACATCTGTCAGACGGATGATCTTCAGGCAGTCCCGTTCCAGACGCCCGAGCACTTCCCGGGCGTTCGTGGTTCCGATCTTGCGTTGCTGCATGCGAGACCAGACGGCCAACACATTCACCGCGCCTTCCAACTCGCGGACGTTGCGGCTGAACCGGTCGACGATGAAGTTCACCGCGCCGGTCGACAATGTCACTCGTTGCCGTGTGGCGTGTCGCTGCACAATCTCGCGACGCACTGATTCGCTGGGCGACTCAACGCGACAGACCAGTCCCGCCTGAAATCGCGAGACGAGTTCTTCGGACATCCGCGTGAGCAAGCGAGGATGCCGATTCGAAGTCACGATGACTTGCCCCCCCTGCTGCTCCAGCCGCTTCATGATCTGCAGCAATTCGTCCTGAGTCCCCTTCTTGTTTTCCAGGAAGTCGATATCGTCCAGCAGCAGGACGTCGATCCCATGAAACCGGGCGCGGAAACTGGGCGTCGTCCGCGTCGACATCGCCTGCATGAAGTAGCTGGTGAATTGGTCTGCCGTCATCAGCAGCGTCTGTGAACCGGCGCCAGCCCGGCGCAGTTCATACTGAATTGCTTCGAGCAAATGCGTCTTGCCATTGCCGATGTTCGCCTGAATGAACACCGTCGACAGATCGTCCGGCTGATCGATCACCTGCCGCGCTGCGGCAAACGCAAGTTCGTTACAGGGACCGGTCACGAAGTCCGACAGACGCGATAGACGGCGACCGCGAGTTTTCGGATCGCGCGCTGTTGACCGAGCCACCGACGGGAGCGGGACCGTTTCCGCGACGACATCAGCAGGAACTTCCGAGAGGGTGACGACGCCATCTGCAGCGGCGACATCAGCGGGCGGAGTATCCCGGATGGCGTCACCACTGGCCACGCTGGTCACCACCCGGACCTGCGGACCGAAGTGTACAGTGCACAGGTCCTTCAGGGTCGTACGGTAGTTCCGCTCGATCCAGTTCAGCAGATACGGACTGGCCACCTGCACGAGCAAAGTGTCGCGTTCGATCGCAAATCTCGCGTTGCCACCGAACCACTGACGGTAGCGTCGTGTTCCAATCTTATCCTGCAGAGCTTGTTGTAGTGCATGGAGAGACTGCTCGTCGCGATCTGCGGGCGGCATCTTGCAACCCTTGAGTACATACCAACTCGCTCCCTTTGCCGTCCCGGCAAGTGGGGGTGTGCTGCGCAAATCAGCACTCCGTTGCTGCTCCAGTGGAGAAGCACGTGGAAAGCGCGGTCGCAAGTTGGATGAGGGGACTGAACCGATTCCTGGGTCCGACAAGCCCGCCCCACACGGCGTGTCGATGTTGGAGAAACACCGACCACAAGGCCTGCCTTCAACCCCCGTCCGGTGACCACCTTGATCGTCCATTTGGGGATGAGGAATCGTTTCGAGATGTTCGATTCACAAGGCCGATCCTACCGTGAGGGAACGGTTAGTCAAACGTAAAGAGACCTTCATCTTGGACGAATTTCAAGCTGTAGCGCCGGAGTTCCGATGGAGCCTTGGATTGCGACGATTCACTTTTTTTGGCGCCCTTTGCCCCCTTTCCCGAACGGCAGATTTGCGCTGTGCAAAAGCTGTCGATGACCGGTGGGACCCGCGCCGAGCTGAGGCGAAGCGACAGCTCAGCAGAGAGCTGTTCTCGTGGCAAAACACAGGCCCGGAGGAGTTCTTGTGCGGTCTCGCCTGGAGCGCCGCAGTCACTTGGCCGCTGGATTGCTCTTGTCGTTCGTCTTGCCGCCATCGTTCCCGCTGACAACAGTCAGCACGTCTTTCGCATCAATCATTACGCGTCGCTTGTCCTCGAATGCAACGAGGAGTTTCTGCGCCAGGATCTCTTGCGAGAGCACCTTGCCCTTTCCCTCTTTGGTGACGACCCACTTCCCCACCTTGGGGAGTTCTTTCCGATACGATTCGTACGTTTCGTACTCGTAACGCAAACAGCATTTCAACCGGCCACAACGCCCGGAAATCTTCGTCGGATCGAGTGTCGCTTTCTGGGCCTTGACCATCTTCATCGAGACGGGTGGCATCTCCTGCAAGTACGTGTTGCAACAGACCGGCTTGCCGCAGTCGCCGTAATCAGCCAACAGTTTGGCCTCATCGCGAATTCCGATTTGTCGCATCTCGATCCGCACGCCAAAGTGCGCCGCTGCCGACTTCACCAGTTCGCGAAAATCGATCCGAGTTTCGGCGAGGTAATACACGACAATCCGTTCGGCGCCGAACACTTTTTCCACGTCAATGACCTGCATCGCCAAGCCCGCCTGCGCGATGAGCTGCTGCATCTCAGGGAAAATCGCCTGTTCCGCCTGCCAGACTTCGTCGCGACTGCGCTCATCCTCTGGAGTGGCCATGCGGAGGATCTTGCCGACCGTCTGCTTCTTCCCCAGATACTCGGCCGTGCGCGCTGTCGCTTCGCACAACACTTCGCCCCATTCAGTGCCGCGATTACTGCGCACAATCACCTGGGCGCCACGCCGCAACTCTTCACCACGCGAGGTGAACTCACCCACATGCCGCATCAGTCCGTAACGGACGACGAATCGATTGGCCATAAAGGACCGTCCTGTTTCAATTGGTGACGTCAACAACGATCACACTGTCTGTTAGCAGACTGATCCGGCTCATGCCGAATCCGCAAGTGCGGGAAATGCGTCCCGCAGCTTCAACGTGTCCCCGTTT
>JAGQQB010000126.1 GCA_020426425.1 Planctomycetaceae bacterium
TCGATGTCCCAGACGTGGAAGAGTCGGCCCTGCTCCATGTCCTTGCGGGTGATCGGGTCGCGGACGCTCGTTTCGGCGAGCGCGGAGGGGCAGTCGAACGCCCCGCCCTCTTGCATCCCGCCCTCGAGGTACGGGCGGAGCGCGACCATCACGTTCCAGCGGTCGAAGACCGTCGCGAGCCTCGGGTGTGTGTCCGGGAAGACCGGGTTCTTTTGGTCGTCGAAGTACATCTGGAACCCGATGCCGATCTGACGGAGGTTGTTCTGGCAAAGCACGTTCTTCGCGCTATCGCGTGCTCTGCCGAGCGACGGCAGCAGGATGCCGATCAAGAGGGCGATGATCGCGATGACGACCAACAGTTCGATCAGGGTGAAGCCTTTGTTCTTTTTCATGGGATCACCGTTCGTAATAGGGACTTGAGATTGTGATGAAACAACTAGATCCAGGCACGATGACAACGCAACGTGGCTAGTCATCGGAAAGTTCAATGGTAAATGAATTGTCGCCTCCCGCTTCAACCTCAACTTCAATGACTCGAGGTGCTGCGGCACAGGGCGGAAGCCCCTGAGGCAAACGCTGTGGTGGACTGTCGTCGCCGTACTGCTCACCTGGTAGCCCCCCCAATTCCTGCCCAGGGAAGGTGATGCTGACACGATGCTTGCCGACGATCGCGCCATCGTTCGGCTGATAGGTTGTCAACTGAAACGTGCCATCGGAGTTCACTTTGCCCAAGGCCGGTTTGCCCGGTAACTCGCCGTTTCCACTGGCCACCGGCGTGAAGGCAATCGATCCCGAAGTGACCGGTTCCCCCTCACAGGTGACCTGACCGGTCACTTTCGCCACGGGAAGATTCCCCGCGCCACCACAGCCACCACACAGCAGGGGCAAGGCACAGGCGGCAACCACGGAAAATGAACGAAGACTCAATCGCATGCATCAGCTCACGGCAGAAAGTGTGTGACCGGAAAAAACTAGAACTCACCGACCACTTGCTTGTCATCACGCTGAGCCAGCCAGCGCATCAGGTTCACCTGGTCGACGTTCGCGCTGATAAAGCGAACAGATCCATCGCACAACGCAAAGTGACTGCCGCCGGCGTGTTGACTCACGTAGCACATTGGTGCGAACGCCAAATCAAGTCCTGCGGCCTCGGGGTCACCATTAATGGGATGCGACTGATGCGTGGCGCCGAATACGCTTCCCACACTGTTGTTCTTGGAACCAGCGGTGCCCATGCGATTAGTGCGATGCGAAGCGGCCCACACGGCTCCTCCAAGGACGTTGCGGCTCGTGGGATGCTCCAGAATCTTCTCGCCCAGCAGCAAAGTGTTGCTGGTCCCGTCGTGCACATTTGAGAAGTTGATATCGCTGTTGCGATGGAACAACCCACCCCGGTCCAAGGAGGTCGTCCCAGTGAACGCCCATCCGCCGTTGGCGACATAATTCGACGTGGCCAACTGCTGGTCGTTCGTTCCGTCGTTGAACAACCAATGGGAGTTCAGATTCTGGTCCGTTGAACTGGGGCACTTGAAGGCCGACAGCGGTCGTTGCACCGCTTGCAGGTTGTTGACCAGCACGTTCGTTACCGTGTTTGGCCCGGCATTGATTTCGTTGTACAGCGGGGCCTGCTCGATCATGGGCAGAATCATCATTCCCCAGGACCACCCGTAGCCATCAGTGCCGCTGGTATCGTTCGGGTCATCGATCAAGCCTGGCGGGAGCACGTTGTGCGTGTCGTGATAATTGTGAATCGCGAGTGCCAGTTGCTTCAGGTTGTTCTTGCATTGAGAGCGTCTGGCCGCTTCGCGGGCCTGTTGGACTGCGGGCAGCAGCAGGGCAATTAGAATTGCGATGATGGCAATGACCACCAGCAATTCAATCAGCGTGAATCCCAAGCGACGTCGCATGATCTGGTCCTCACATCGTTAGTTGAAGCGATACGGAATTGAAGGTATTGGCAGTATTCAAGGACAGGCCAGTCGTGGCGACCGAAAAAACGAAAATTCATGTGCGCATTTGGTGGGGACGTGTTGTGCCCCGGCATCACGCCGGACCTCAGTCGAGTGACTCGGCGGATTCTGGGGGTTCACCGCGTCGCACTTGGCCGGGCGTCATCCCGGTACACTCACGAAAGGCGCGGACGAAGCCGCTGGTGCTGTCAAATCCACATCGGACACCGACATCGACAATGCGCAATTGCGTCGTTGTCAGCAGTTCTCGCGCAGTGCGAATCCTGGCCACGCGGAGTTCTTTGCTGACTGAATGTCCCAGTGCCGCCTTGAATCGATCGTCCAGGGTTCTGCGGCTGAGCTGAAATTGCAGCGCGATGTCCTCTGCGGTGATAGGGAGGTGGCAATGCTCCCGAATGTATCGCACGACCTGCACCAATTCGGAATCGTCGAGTGCAAGATACGCCGATGAGCGGCGCACAATGAGTCTTTCCGGCGCGACACAAATTGGCGAGGATGGGCACTCCGCCCCTGCGATCAGTTCGTCCACCAGTTTCGCCGCGAGGTAACCAATGCGTTCCGAGTTCTGCGCAATGCTACTTAGTGGCGGTACGGTTGACTCACATACAAGCCGATAGTCATTCACGCCAATCACGGCGACATCGTACGGTACGGTACGGTCGGCCTGGCCGCATGCTTCCACGACTTCGTAGGAGAACTCGTCGTGCGTGGCGAACACTCCGAACGGCGTTGGAATGGACTGGAGAGCCTCGCACAGTCGTTGCTGATCGACGCGCCGAATACTGAGATCCCCGGTCGTCTCCGACTCAAAGTCGACATCGATCACGTGAGGCTGGCAGCCATGCTCTGCCAGCCCGTTGATGAACCCATCTCGCCGTAGCATGTTGTGGTGCCAGGCGAAGTGCCCCACGACAGCAAACTCCGACAATCCCGTACTCAATAGATGTTCGGCGGCAAGTTGCCCAATCATTTTGTTGTCTGAGTGGACTACCGGAAGGTCATTTGCCGGCTGGGTGTGCATCGTCAGATTGACCACCGGCACACTCAGGCCGCGCAGCAGTTCCACCTGTTCCGGCGATTCCGCATAGGCAATCACGCCATCACACTCAACGCGATCGATCAACGACCAGGGAACGTACGGGATGGCGGCATGCTTCGTAATCTGGAAGTCACCGCACTCCCGCGCGTATTCCATCACGCCGCGGATCATACGGACTTGATTGTCCGAATTCGGAACGATCAGCAAAGCGATTTCGCGCGGACTTCGTTTCACGTGCTCATCGCCTCCCTCGTCTGGTATTCATTGCCAGTGCCGCAGAGACAGTTCCCCACGGTCAGGCTTTGATCTGCAGAACAGCTCGAACAAACTGCGTGACAGATTGCTCCATTCACTCCGGTCGCAGCAGGTGTTGGCCGGACTTCACCATGGCGTCAAGTTCGGGCAACCTGAACCGTGTTGTGATGATGTACGGCGCGCGGCCGCGTCCGTTGGGATGCATTTCGCCGGGCGCGAGCTCCCAATGGCCATACGACGTGCAGACAAAGGTCTCGTCTGGCAGCAACTCAATTCCCGCATAGCCACAGTCGCCGACATTGTTGTTCGTCGAGTTGCCGTAGTTGTCCTGCATTCTGATCCGATATTGCCCTTCGCCTTGCCCGACGAGATCTTCCCAGCGTCCGACCCACCCCACCCAATCGGCGTGTGTGGGATTGCCGGGATGTAACGGGCTGTAATCCCGGAACGTAATCAACAGACGTCCGTCCGGCGCGTACCGCGCGACATGACGTTCTCCCGTCAGGCTGCCAGACAACTCTTGGGGATCGCTCCAGGTCAGTCCTTCGTCGTTGGACAGGCTGATCATGGCATTCGTCCGTTTGCGTTGGGGACGGAACAACAGCGCCAATTGTGAGCCATCGGGACTGCGGATGGCGCCCGCCTCGCACAACTGCGCCGCGCGGCTGCGATCCAGACCGGCCGGGGTCGTGAACTCGATTCTTCGCAGACCGTTCCATGTCGTTTCCCAACCATTGTGGGCGGCGGGATTCTGCTGGAAGGAGAGGTCGATTGTGTAATTCTCGTATCGAAAATCATGGAAGACACCACGCCAAGTGTGCGTTGGCTCGCCGGCTGGATCGTGGACACGCCACATCGATGCGAGCGAGACGATGATCCCATTCTTCAAACCAAGGTCTTGCGTACGTAGCGGACTCCAGCTGATGCCTTGATCGTCCGAGTCCATCCATTGGAATTCCCCGGTTCGAGGCACGCAGGTCACCAGCACAAGGCGTGTTTTGCCGTTCGGAAGCTGTGTCGAGAACAGCGTGGGGACCTCATGCAGACGTACCTCCGGCGACAATGATTGCCGCGCCCAAGTATGCCCACCATCGGTTGATCGCATGAGACGCAGGTCGCCCCCGCCATGGCCAGTTGGAAACGCAGCCAGAATCGATTTGTGGTCATCCAGCAAGACAGTGGTCGGGTGCCCCAAATACTGATTTTCCTGGTCCAGATCCTTGGCGACGATCGTATGGAATTGCGGCAGGCCACTGAGGTCCAGAACCGGAATTCCGTAATCGCGGCGCGGGGCGGCCGGGTCGTCGGCCTGGCTTCGCGAATTGCTGAACACCACGCCGAGGCAGGTGCAAAGGATTGTTGTCCAGTGGCGAATCGTCGGCATGCGTCGTCCTACGTGTTGGTTCCGTTTGTGGATCTCAGGTTGACTGGTTTCAGTTTTGGAGGAGGTGGAGTTCGATTCACCACCTGCGCGAAGTGCTTCGCTGGTCCTCACGAATTCACTGAACGCAGTGGCCAGATGCGGATGTCGTCGTGTCAATGAGCAATGCAGTTGCTGTGTATCGCAGTGATCGTGATTATCGCCTGAAGTCACGAGGAGGACTGCAACGGCTGCGTCAACGTCCCCCACTCGAAGAAGCCGATGGAATTCAGTTGTTCTCGCAGAATCTGAGCCTCGCCCTCCGACAGACTTCCCTGCGGCAGTCGGCATCCACCGACGTCAAATCCCAGCATGGCGAGCACAACCTTCATGGCAGGATGGAACGGATGTCGTGCAATGGTGCGAATCATCTGAATGGACAGAGATTGCAGTCGCCGTGCCTCGTTTACGTTCTCGTTGTCGAACGCATTGATCAGACGCTGATACAACGGCGCCGCTATGTTGTACGTACTGCCGATCGCACCTTGTGCGCCGGTTGCCAGCGCTCCGAGCAGCATCTCGTCACAGCCCCAGACGACATCAAAGCGTCCGTCTTCGAGTTCCAGGCATTCCTGGAACTCATGCAGTTTCGTGTCGGTATATTTCAGGCCCACAAGATTCGGAATTGACTCGGCGCCGCGACGCAGGAACTCAACCATGTCGATCGTGGAACCGGTCAGTGCGGGAATGTGGTAGTAATAGAAGGGGAGTTCCGGCGCCCCAGCGGCCACTTCCGCCATGCAATCGACCAGTGCTTGCACGTGAGACACCTTGAAATACGATGGACAGGTTGCTGAGATCACATCGGCACCAGCCTGCTGGGCGGCACTGGCCAGTCGCCGGGCTGCCGCAACGCTGTTGTGTCCCACCTGGACCACAACCGGCACGCGGCCAGCCGTCGCCGTAACGTATGCCTGCGTGACAGCGGAACGTTCTTCATCGATGAGCGACATCCCTTCGCCGGTGCTGCCACACACATACAGTCCATTGATTCCCTGCGCCAGCAGGTGGTCGACCATGGGACTGATGACGTCCAGGGCGAGTTCCCCCTGCGCGTCGAGTGGTGTGTAGGTGGCGGCAATCAATCCGGTGAGCCGTTGAGCATGCATTGGTGGTTTTCCGTTGGTTGAACTGGTGAGCACGCAATCGACTCGCGTGGGCGGTTATTCGAATTCCGTTGAGAATGGTGACGCAGGGAGGCCACTGGCATTGCACAGGTTGACCGGCGGATCAGGGAAGGGCTGCCATGCGTAGCGCACGTGAACCGGTGATGTGACGAGATCGCTGACGACTGCAACTCGGTCCGGCCCCACGATCGTGGCTTGAGCGGGATGGTACGCACCATCCTCACCGCAAACTTCAAAATGCCGCAGGGGTTGCGAATCGGCAGACATCAATCCTGCTCCACAGTGCTGGAAGCGAACGGTGAGGGTTTTGGCATTGCGACTTACATTCGTGGAGAGCGGACCGGAATATGCCGCCTGAGTTGGTTGGGAATAGGTTCGTGCCAGTGCCCAGTCAGCCAACCGCTCGCCGACGGGGCGTTTGAGTCGGGGGTGCACATCAGTTGGATGTCCGGTATCGATCGTAATCGCCATCCCCAAATTGGGCAGCTGACCAAGAATGCGGCGTTGTCCATCGCGAAAGTGCGGCCAGTCGGAACGCTGCATCGCGGGAAGCTGGACGAAGAGGAACGGAAAGTCCCCTTGCTGCCAGTGGCGGCGCCATTCGCCGATTAACATCGGAAACAACCGCTCATGTTGCCGCACACGCTCCGGTGTTTCCGCGTTCGACTCCCCCTGGTACCAGATGACGCCGCGGATCGCATACGGAGTCAGCGGCTCGATGCCGGCTGACCAGAGGAACCCCGGCTTGAAGGGATGATTGGGACCGAGTTCATCCGTAGGAATGGGGTCTCCGTGTTGGATGCCGCTCAGCAGATTCTGCACGCCGCGCAGGGGACAGAACTCGCCCATTAGCTGACTGTCCAACCAATCTCCCGCGATCAATCCGTTCAACTCCTGGTCCTGCGCCAGTGCTTCCCGAGGAATCCACGCTTCCGCTGGCGATCCTCCCACGGCGGGACAGATCAAACCGATCGGCACATCGAGTTGCTCCTCAAGCCGTCGACCGAAGTACCAGGCGACGGCTGAGAAATCGCGTGCGGCATCCACCGAGGCGTGCTGCCATTGACCATCGACGTACGTCTCCGACGTGAGTTGGCCGATCTCCTTTGCCCCATAGGCGCCCGGCAAACCGCGTGGGCCATCGGTCAAATCCAGCAGTCGAATGGCCGACGCCGCATGGCGATCCAAGTTTGCCAATTCACTGCCTCCGTCCACAGATTGCCCCAAGGGCCATTCCATGTTCGATTGTCCCGCACAGATCCAGACTTCGCCGACGACAACATCGCGCAGCGTCACGTGCTCGTCACCTGCCCGAACATCGAGTGTTGTCGGATTGCTGGTCGCGGCACGTGGCGGAAAGCGAACGCCCCATCTCCCGTCAGCATCGGTGATCGCGGTCTGGGTCTCTGTCCCGAGTTGCACGGTCACTGGAGTTCCGGCAGTCGCGGCGCCCCAGACGGGGAGTTCCACATCGGCCTGCAGAACCATATGACTGCCGAAAACTGGTGGCAAACGCAGTTGAACAGTCCCTGTTCCGGCAACGTCCAGCCATCGCTCCGCCAGTCTTCGCCCAACCTCCAGCTTGGCCGCGCGATCAAAGTGCAGTCCATCGTACAACTGCCCCTGAAGGTCGATGTTGTCAACGTATTCAATCGCGGGGTCGCTCTCCGCCACAGCGGCTTGTTGACGACGTACCATGTCCCGTCGGGCGCCTTGGGTGGCAATTCCCCCCACCAGCAGTTTCGCCTCTTCCGCGTAGGGAAGATCACGTCGCAGATTTGCAATCAATGTGGCAAGCCGCTCGCCGGCGGCATTTGCTTCGGCTTCGTTGTCGCTCTCTCCCTGCACGTAGAGGATTGCGCGAATACGATACCGTCGCCCTGCGGGTATCGCTCGCACCGCTTCGGTCACAGTCTGGATCACATGTTGATACATGTGATCGTCGGATGATCCTTTCAGCCAATAGCTGTTCCCTCCGCCTCCGCGAGAGGCCTTGATGATTGCGAAGTCCGACCGCCCCGCTTGGGCCAGTGCGCGTGCGAAACCAAATTCCGGCCCCCAGAACTGCCGATGTGTTCCTTCGCCTTGCTGAGGCTGTAACGTGGCGAACTTGCCGCCAGAGTCCCCAATCAGCGTCGCTGCGCCATCACCCGACCGGGTCGATCGATTGCTCCAGAAGAACGGCACAGCGGCATCGTGGGCGTCGATTGGAGGGGCAGGAGTCGTTGCATCAGCGGGGTCCATCGTGCCCAGTGAATTCGACTGACCTGTCACGAGAAACAGATCCAGTGGTCGCTCGGAATGATACTTCACCGCGTTGCGACCTGCCGACTCGTTCAGCACCTCCGACAACGGGATGCGCTGAAAGGTCATGTGTGCCTGGCTCCCCTCGTACACGATGCCGATTGTCTGTTCGTCAATCATCGACATGCAGGAGTAGCCGGCGCTCCCTCCCTCATCGAGCAACAGTCGTTGCTCCTGCGGCCATGTCAGTCCCCGGTCAGCCGAAGCCTTGATGGTCAGATGGTTGCGACCTCGTGTGCTGTTCGGATTCGAGAACAGCAACCAGCCCCCAGCCTCACCACCAACCTCCTGGTCGACATCAATCAGGCTGGCCATGCAGGCGCCCGGTTCAATCAGCGAACGCTCGGAAGTCGGATGCTTTTCCCACGTCTGTCCCATGTCACGCGTTACCATCACGACGCGAGTTCCTGCCCGGTTGTACCGACAGTTGAGCATCAGCACTCCAGGTTCGATCTCTACGACCTGTGCTTCGGTTGTGTCATCGAACGCACCGGTTCCAGAGTGCCAGGTCTTGCCGTGATCCTTGGAATAGATGATCGTTGAGTGTGGCAACCGTCGTTGATCGGGCGGGTCCTGGTACTGGCCGGCGAACACAATCGTTCCGTCCCGCATGGTGATCCCTTTACCGGGACCCTGAAGGAGAAAGCACCACTCCGGACGTTTAACCTGTGAGGTGATGTTGATCGGCCGGGACCACGTGATACCGTCATCGTCACTGTGGACGAGCATGAGTTGTCCGGTCTCGTCGGGAGTCATCCCTTGTCCCGATCCAACCCAGCCCCGATTGCCATGACTCCAGACGGCCGCCACCCAAATCGTCCCAGTCGTCCGATCGACGAGCACGGCCGGGTCTCCAATCCCGTCGTAGTGCCACCGAGGGTCGTCGCCCGAGTCCATGATGACTCTCATCGGCTCCCATGTTCGTCCGCCATCCGTGGAGCGAGACATTCCGACATCAATGTCACCGGGAAGATCTCCACCATCGCGCCGCCGCACGTCGTACACGCCGATCAACGTGCCGCTGTTTGTCGTTGCCAACCCAGGAATGCGGTGCGTGTGGACGGCGTCATCGCCTCCGCGACGAAGTGCGAT